>NZ_QUGY01000016.1:0-87674 GCF_003479245.1 Ruminococcus sp. AF17-12 | reverse complement strand
AAGTGTGGTAACACATGGAGCTGACTGTTACTAATCGGGTGAGGGCTTGACCAAAAAGCAGGTCGTAATTGATTCAAGTGATTAACCATCAACAAAGCATGTATGTAGTTTTGAGAGTATAAAAATTAAGCAATATTTAAACTATTCGGTTTAGATATTGCTTTTTTGTTATATTTGTTTGAGATATGCATAATTATATAAACTTAACGAAATAAATAAAAAAACGGAAAGTTCATTTCTCAAAATAAACAGAGAAGAACTCTCCGTCTTTTATTTTATCACGATATTATTCTTCCACAGCAAGAAATGCAATACCTTCTTTTGCTTCGCCAAGATCAAGCCACGTGATTCCGCTGGCGCTGGTCATGATGGCTTTTCTTGTCATGTTCCAGGTATCGATGACATCGATTTTTCCTGTCCTTCTGCTTCTACGGCACCTGTGACTTTCCAGGAGTAGACTCCGGCTTCGCGTGGAAGAAAACGTACTTTATAGGTTCCGTTTCCATCATAAAATCCTTTAACCGACTGAGAGGAATTGCCGTTTGTGAATGCAGCTTTGATATCGGCAAGTGTTTCTGAGCCGTCTGGTTTTTCACCCTGGAAAACCAGTTCAAACATTTTGTTCTGAATCATATTTTTATTTCCTTTGATTGTTTTTAGCACATTTTTTATAAAAAATTTCAAATCATGTTAAACGAATTATGACAACTATATTTTAACAACAAATCAGTGTTACATATATCTTAATTTTGATATTTATATCTTTATTTTGATGTTTGTATCTTTATTTTGCACTGTTTGCGATTTGAGTGATATTTTACTAACTTACAAAACTGTACCCTAAAAAAGAATAAAAATTGTCACTTGTCATATATCCACTCATAAAGTATCATAACATCTGTGTTATTACACTGACACGCTAAAACAATCATACACAAAAGTAATAACAGAACGAGAGGGGACATTATTATGAACACACAGAACAACACAGTAGTCAAGCTTGCAGAAACTGCATTACTTGCAGCGTTATGCTACGTATCCTTTACATTTTTGCAGATCAAGATCCCAGTGCCGGGTGGAGATGCAACATCGATCCATATCGGAAATGCTTTCTGCGTGCTGGCGGCATTACTTCTTGGCGGCGTATATGGAGGACTTGCAGGTGCGATCGGAATGGGAATCGCGGATGTGATGGATCCGGTTTATATTACAGGTGCGCCGAAAACTTTTATCCTGAAATTCTGTATCGGTCTGATCGTAGGTCTTGTGGCACATAAGATCGCGAAGATCAATGAGAGCACAGATAAGAAATATGTTTTTAAATGGAGTGTGATCGCATCCATCGCAGGACTTGCATTTAATGTAATCGCTGATCCGATCGTGGGATATTTTTACAAGCAGTATATTTTAGGGCAGCCACAGAAGCTTGCAGAGGCACTGGCAAAAATGAGCGCGGCGGCAACCTTTGTCAATGCGGTTGTATCAGTGATCCTGGTAGCAATCATCTATAATGCGGTTCGTCCGGTATTGATCAAGAGTCATCTGCTCACAGTTACTAAGAAAAAAGAACAGACAGCATAATTTATTGAATTGCTATAAGTAAGTTTTCTGCGTGGTTGTGGCGAGCAATAAGCAGAGTGCTTTGTCCAAATCCAAATTCATAAAGAAGTATATAAATAACAGTTTTCAACAGTTATTCTTACGAACATTTTACAGATGTGAAAGTAAGAATAGCTGTTATTTTTTTACACTAATACGCTGTAACACACATATATTGTGTGCTTTTCATAAAAATAAGAAAGATAAATTGTGCAATATTCCAGACAATTCCAGACAAAATATAAAAAACATATTGACACAGCAAAATAAAATAGTTATAATTCTAAACGTTTGAATTATAACTATTAACATAATTAAATCGAATGCTTTTATCCGTTTGATTAGATAAAGGAGAGGAAGTGAACATACAAATGCAGGATTCATTTCACTATCTGGCCATGGTAAATCAGATGATGATCCAGAAAAAGCTCATGGAGCAGCTGAAAACCACAGGTCTTACGCTGGGACAGCCGAAAGTTCTGGATTATCTGAAGGATCATGACGGTGCCAGCCAGAAGGAAATTGCGGCAGGATGTCTGATCGAAGCAGGATCACTGACCTCCATACTGAACCGCATGGAGGAGAAAGGCCTGATCGAGAGAAAAATGCTCAACGGAAACCGTCGGACTTTTCATATTTTTATGACAGAATCCGGTAAGAAAAATCAGAAGCTTGTGGAAGCTGCTTTTGAAAAAATAGAAGAAACAGCATTTTCCGGTATTTCTGAAGAAGAACAGAAAAGATTTATGCAGACATTTGAAAAGATTTATAAAAATCTTAATGCAAAATAAATGAAACAAAAAGAGAGGAGAATAAATAATGGACAAACTGAAACGATATCTGATTTTTCTGGTAGGACTGTTTGTGAACTCGCTGGGAGTCAGTCTTATCACCAAGGCGAACCTGGGAACGTCGCCAATCTCATCGATCCCGTATGTATTAAGCCTTAACTTCCCGTTTACGCTCGGAAACTTTACCATCTTTTTCAGTATTTTTCTGATCGTATTGCAGCTGATAATCCTGAGAAAGAATTTTAAACTGGAGCATATTTTACAGATTCCGGTATCCATTGTATTCGGATATTTTATCGATCTTACCATGCTTCTTTTTTACTGGGTAAACCCGGAGATGTATGTGATGAAGATCGTTTATCTTCTCATCGGATGCCTGATCCTCGGTTTTGGTGTGTACATGGAGGTTCTGGCCGATGTAGTTATGCTTCCGGGAGAATCTTTTGTCCGCGCGATCGTCCTTACCTGGAAAACAAATTTCGGAACTACCAAGATCTGCTTTGATGTTTCCATGGCTGTGATCGCCGCAGTACTGTCATTTGTTTTTGCAGGCAGACTGGACGGTGTGCGTGAAGGTACTGTAATTGCCGCACTGCTGGTTGGATTTATCGCGAGACTTTTCGGAAAGAAGTTTGCTTTTGTAAAAACAATGCTGTTTCCGGAGACTGTTCAGGAAGAACAGCAGAGAGAACAGGTGGCTCAGACACAGCATGGCATTCAGGGAAAAAATGTCATCGCTATAGGAAGACAGTTTGGAAGTGGCGGCCACGATATCGGCAAGGCACTTGCAGAGAAGCTTGGCTATGATTTCTATGATGCAGAGATCATTCAGATGGCAGCAGGAACAACAGGCTATACACCGGAATTTATTAAAAAGAATGAGGAGATCATGACAAACAGCCTCCTCTATGATCTTGTCAATCAGATGTATTTAAACAGTAATTCTCAGGATGAGGCACCGAAGGATAAGATTTTTGCGGCGGAGTCAAAGGTAGTACGTGAGCTTGCAGAAAAAGGAAACTGCGTGATCGTGGGACGGTGTGCAGATTATGTTCTTCGAAATTCAGAAAACTGTCTGAAGGTATTCTTCTCAGCACCTCTTGAGAGCAGAATCAAAAGAGTTTCCAAAAGACAGAATATCTCTGAAAAAGAGGCAAAGACAGTCGTACAGAAAAATGAAAAGCTCCGTGCAGACAACTACCGTTATTACACAAGAAGAATGTGGGGAGCAGCAGGCAATTTTGATCTCAGCTTGAACACTGATCTTGGCGAAGATTATATCGAAACCTGTATCCGCGGAGCGATGAAACTGTAATTACGGAGTATTCCGTACCCGGCAAAATCCTATACAATTTGCAAAGAGTCTGTGTTATGCTGAATAGCAGATAGACACGATACATGGATTTTACAGCATCACTGATTTTGTGAATTGCTATAGGAGAGTTGGGGAAATTGCTTATGGGTGATCATAAAAAATACATATTAAACAGATTGGCTGAACTGACAGGCGTTGATATTTTTTGTCAGGCAGACGAAACGTTGTCAAGCTATCAGAGAAATTCAGAACTGAATCCGATTTTCAGGAACAGCCAGCTGAGAGAAGGATTAATGAAAGAGGAAGACAGTATTTATTTTATCTGTGTAAGATCAGAGGAACGGTATTATTTTGCAGGCCCGTTCAGCCTGGGCGTGCTGAACAAGGTGGAACTGCATAAATATTATAAGCGTTACGGGATACACACAGATAAAGAGAAAATCCTGAAAAGATTTCAGTTTTCGGAAGTGATGGACATTGCACAGATCATGGATGCAGTTTTAAATGAAAATACAACAGAGGATATGGCAGATCGACCCGAAGGGACTGCGCTATGTACTGAACACTCTGTGGGATCGTTATCAGAAGCCGCTTTTCATCGTGGAAAATGGTCTTGGTGCTATGGACAAGCTGGTGCAGGGTGCTGATGGCGAGATGACTGTAGAGGATGATTACCGTATCGAATATCTCCGCGATCATATCCGCCAGATGGAAGAGGCTGTCATGGATGGCGTAGATCTGATGGGATATACTACATGGGGATGCATCGACCTTGTCAGTGCATCGACAGCAGAGCTTCGCAAGCGTTACGGATTCATTTATGTAGACCGTAATGATGACGGAAGCGGAACATTGAAGCGTTATAAGAAAAAGAGCTTTCATTGGTATAAAAAGGTTATTGAGACCAATGGACGGGAATTATAAGATACTGAGAAATTTAGAATATTTAAGATAAAAAATCTTCCGGGAGTCTGTGAGATACGCTCCCGGAAGATTTTTTGTTAAACGAAAATAAGAACGCTGGCCTGTCAGTCCTTGGCGTTCTGAGTGTTTTTCCGTACCTTGGTAGGCGTACATCCGAAATGTTCCTGAAACATTCGTCGAAACAGCTTGTAGTTGGTGAAACCATGCCGTTCCAGTATTATGTGAACAGGGTCTTTGGTGTTTATAAGATCCTTGTAAATAAAAGAAAGCCGGTATTCGTTCTAATATTCCAGAAAAGTAACTCCCATTTTTTTCTTGAAAAATCTGCAGAAATAGCCGGTCTGCAGGTAAGCGACACCGGCAATCTCGTCCAGAGATATGGGACGCTGATAATTTTCGGCAATGTAATTCAGAACAAAGTTCAGCCGGTCAAGATCTTTTTTCTGCTGGCTTAGATCACTGTGAAAGATCCGGACGCGGAAATTGTGATACAGCTGAAAAAGAAGCTCAAAGATCAGACTGTTAAAACGCAGGATAAAACCATCTGGCCGGATATCGTCAATGATCTGAAGCTGCTCCAGAGTCGTTTTCAGCATTTCCAGTTTTGTTCTTTTTACGGGATCTTTTGTATGATGATCCCAGATAAACATAAACTGCTGAACATTCGGAATATATTTTTCCATGAAATCCACAGGAACCTGGAGAACGATCGCTTTATTTGGAACTGTGCATTTGGTGGAATGAATTACATTGGCATTGATCAGGATGCAGTCTCCCGGGTGGATGGTAAAGCTGGTATTTTCTATGGTGACATCAAGAGCGCCTTCCTGCATATAAAGGATCTCAACAGCCCTGTGCCAGTGCGACGGAATGTAGCTTCCGTTGTCTGTAGAAGTGTAAAATTTAACGTTGGTGACACCCGAATAATCTATGATCTCATAGGAAATTTCTTTTTTATCCATAAAACCCTCCTGCAAAAAGAGAATATTGACCTATATATTGGAGCTTTTTTGACCTAATAGATACAGAATCGTTATGATAGTATAATACCATAAAACAAAGCTTCATGGTCATGGAAATGCGAAATAAAACAAAGGGAGAAGTAAAAAAATATGAATCAAAAGAGTAAATTGACCTTTGGAAAAATTGTGGAACGTTTTTCTTATGGTTGTGGTGATTTCGGATGTAACATTATTTATACAGCAATGTCAGCGTTTCTGCTGTTCTATTATACGGACTATGCCAATGTCAGTGCGATAGCAGTGGGAACCATTATGATGGTTTCGCGTATTTTTGATGGAATTAGTGATATTATCATGGGTGTGATCGTTGACCGTACAAAATCCAAGTATGGAAAAGCAAGGCCATGGATTCTTCGTATGTGTATTCCGTTTGCAATATCCGGAATCCTTCTGTTTTCCGTTCCGGCTTCCTGGGCATCAACACCGAAGCTGGTGTATGTATTTATCACATATAATCTGGTATCTACAGTGATTTATACAGCAATCAATGTACCGTATTCTGCACTGAACGCACTGATGACACAGGATCCGTATGAGCGTTCTGTTTTAAGTATTTTCCGAAATCTTCTGGCAACAGCCGGAACACTTACGATCAATACATTTACACTTCCGCTGGTGGAGCACTTCGGAAACAATGCAGCAGCATGGACTAAAACATTTGTAGTATTTGGCTTTGTGGCAATCGTAGCATTTTTATTTACTTTCTTTGGAACAAAGGAACGTGTACGTGCATCTGAGAACAGCGGAGAGACAAAGGCAGAGGATGTGCCTTTTGTAACAGGTATCAAAGCACTTTTCAAAAACAAATACTGGATCATGATGACAGGTATGCTTGCCCTTTTCTTCCTTATGTATTCTGTTAACGGTGGTGCGACTGTATATTATGCAAAAGATATTCTCGGCGACAAAAATCTGGTAGGTACGATCAACGGTATTTTTAATATTGTACAGATCTGCGGAATGTTCTTTATTGCCATGATGGTTAAGAAACTTGGAAAGAGAAATGTATTTTCTATTGGTCTTATCCTGGATATCATTGGAATGCTGGTACTGAATTTTTCCGGTGGTTCCATGGCGATCATTGTGATTTCCAGTGTGATCCGTGGTGTTGGTAATGCCTGTGGCGGTGCAACTATGTGGGCAATGGTTTCCGACACGATCGATTATGGTGAGTGGAAAACAGGCTGCCGTACAGAGGGCCTTGTAAACAGTGCCTGCAGCTTTGGATATAAGATCGGAAATGGAATAGGATCTGCACTTCTCGGACTGATTCTGGAAATCGGCGGCTATGTGGGAACTGCAGCTGTACAGACAGAATCTGCACTGACTTCTATTAAAATCTGCTTTGTATGGATTCCGATCGCAGTTTATGTATGCGGACTTGTGATCATGAAATTTTATCATCTGGACAAGGAATTTGCCGGAATCATCGAAGATCTGAAAAAGCGTACACAGAAGTAAAAGGAGAGTACCGGATATGAATATAAAAGGCGTAAATCTTGGAAATTGGCTGGTTCTGGAGAAATGGATGAACCCGGCCCTGTTTGAGGGAACAACAGCGGAAGATGAGTATTATCTTCCAACGCAGCTTTCACCGGAGGTATATGAAGCAAGGATAAAAATCCATCGTTCGGAGTACATCACAGAAAGAGATTTTGTAACCATAAAAAGAATGGGAATGGATTCTGTCCGTATTCCGGTACCATATTTTATATTTGGGGACAGAAAGCCATTTATCGGCTGCATTGAAGAACTGGATAAAGCATTTAACTGGGCGGAAAAGTACGGACTTACCATTCTGATCGATCTTCACACTGTACCGTTAAGCCAGAATGGTTTTGATAACGGTGGAATCAGCGGCGTGTGTAAATGGGCACAGAATCCGGATGAGGTAGAATTTGTTCTTGGAGTTCTGGAACGTCTGGCAAAACGATACGGTCATAGAAAAGGTCTGTTTGGCATACAGCCGTTGAATGAACCTGTAACTGAGAATATGTGGGGGACTATGGATGTGCAGAACCGTTATGCACCGGCAGATCCGGAGCTGGCAAAAGGCTCAGCCCCGATCACCATGGAATTCTTAAGAAAATTTTATCTGGAAGCATACGATCGGATCAGTACTTACATGCCAAAGGAAAAATACGTTGTGCTCCACGACGGCTTTGAGCTGATGGCGTGGAAGGACTTTATGCAGGAAGAAAAATATTCCAATGTGATTCTGGATACTCATCAGTATCTGATGGTGGCAGAGGCAAGAGGCTGCAGTCAGACGATCGAGGGATATCTGAAATATGTGCGTGAGGAGCTGGAACCACAGATTACGGAGATGGAAAAATATTTCCCGGTGATCTGCGGTGAATGGTGTCTTTTCAATTCCCTTGCATGCGGCTGTGATACAAAAGGCGGACAGAGTGTGCTCAACGGAGTGGAAGGAAGCGAACGGGAAAGTCTTTCCACAGAAGAGAAAAAAGAAATCTATGCGACTTTGGCGAAGGCACAGCTGGAGCTTTGGGATAAATGCAGCGGATATTTTTACTGGAGCTATAAACTGCTTACAGATACCGTGAATACTCCGGGCTGGATCGGCTGGGACAGCTGGGATCTGGGACGGTGCGTTGATTTTGGCTGGTTTCCGGCCGGAAAAGGAGAAAAATAATATGATTATAAATCCAATACTTCCGGGTTTCAATCCGGATCCGTGCATCTGCCGGAAAGGCGATGATTACTATATGGCAGTTTCTACTTTTGAATGGTTTCCGGGAATTCCGGTTTATCATTCAAAAGATCTGAAAAACTGGGAACTGTATACACATGTTATTACAGATGACGAAAAAGTAGATCTCAAGAAACTTCCAAGCGCAAAGGGAATCTGGGCTCCGTGCCTGACCTACTGTGAGGAACAGGATATGTTCTATGTTGTTTACGGAGTAATGAATTCCATGAACGCCAGATATTTTGATGTGGACAATTTCCTGATCTGTGCAAAAGATATCCGCGGACCGTGGAGTGAGCCGGTTTATCTTCATTCTTCCGGCTTTGATGCTTCTCTGTTTCACGATACCAACGGAAAAAAATATGTGGTATCTCTGGAGTGGGAGACAAGAGAAGGCTATGAAAAGCCAGGTGCTATCTGCATGGTAGAATATTCCCCTGAGAAAAAAGAGATCATCGGTTATCCGAAACGGATCTGGAGAGGCGGCACAGACCGTGGCTGCATCGAAGCTCCGCACCTTACAAAACGAGGCGAGTACTATTACATCATGTGTGCAGAGGGTGGAACTGGATACAACCATTGTGTTACCATGGGACGTTCCAGAAATGTCTGGGGACCATATGAAAAAGATCCGAAAAATCCTATCGTTACCAGTGTTCCAGGGGAATCCTATGAGCGTCAGGATCCGGATCACCTGAAACCAAAGTACTATAATCCGGACTCTGTACTTCAGAAATCCGGACATGGAAGCTATGTGGAACTTCCAACAGGAGAGGTTTATCTGGTCCATCTCTGCTCCAGACCTTTTGTACCGGAGCTTCGTTGTACACTTGGAAGAGAGACAGCTATCCAGAAAATGATGTGGACAGAAGATAACTGGCTTCGCATGGCAGATGGAAGCAATCTGGCGAAGATTGAGGTGCCGGAAACATCCATTCCGGAATATCCGGTGGAAAAAACTCCAGACTTTGATGATTTCGACGGGGATGAACTTGGAAACTTTTATTATTCTCCAAGGATCATGCCTCAGCGTTTTGCTGATATGAAAGCAAGAAAAGGCTATGTGCGTCTTCGTGGACAGGAATCCAGAACCTCTCTCAACAAAGTAAGTATCCTGGCCAGAAAGCTTACAAGTGTATATGCGCGGATCACCACAAAGATGGAATTCACACCGGAAGTACATCAGCACAGCGCAGGCCTGATTCTGTATTACGACAACATGAATTATATCAATCTCCGGAAATATTACAGTGAAACCCTGGGACAGAGTGCGCTGTCCATCATCCATCTGGAAAACGGAGAAAAAACAGAGTTCCTGAATACCAGAATTCCGGTAGAAGATAAACCGGTTTATTTGAGACTTTATATAGAGGGAAGAAAATCCTGGTTTGAGTGGAGCTATGACGGAGAAACTTATGAAAAGATCGGACGTATCTTTGACACCACAAGATTTTCTGATGAGTACTGTAAGTACGGAGAATTTACAGGAACCATGGTGGGGATCACCTGTGCAGACCGCGTTCTCCACAAAAAATGTGCGGACTTTGACTACTTTGAATATATTGCAGATGAGAGCCGTATGGTGGAGTAAAAAGATACAAAAAAACGGGGATTTATCGTTATAAAGACTATTGAAAATAAAAGAAGTTTGTAGTAAGGTAGTAGCTACAACGCTTACGAAGGGGAAGACTGTTTCGGGTGGGCAGTCTTCTTTTTGTGGAGAATTTTGGATGAAGGAAAACGAAAAACAAGGAGGAAGAATTTATGGAGAAGGTAAAAGAGAAATCTTCTTTTTTCCGAAAGTTCGTAGGAGATAAGAGATTTTATCTAATGGTCCTGTCTATTGCGGTACCGATCATGGTACAGAACGGAATCACAAATTTTGTCAGTCTTCTGGACAATATTATGATCGGTCGTATCGGTACAGAACAAATGTCTGGAGCAGCGATCGTCAATCAGCTGATCTTTGTATATAATCTATGCATTTTCGGCGGGGTGTCCGGAGCGGGAATTTTTACAGCACAGTATTTCGGACAGAAGGATCATGAGGGTGTCCGCCAGACACTTCGTTATAAATTGTGGATGGCAGTGATTCTGACAGCGATCACCATTATACTGTTTCTGACAGCAGGGGGTTCACTGATCAGCATGTATTTAAAAGGTGACGGGACCGCACAGGAGATCAGGGATACTCTTATTTATGGGAAACAGTATTTATGGATCATGCTTCTGGGACTTCCGCCATTTATGATGGTGCAGGTCTATGCAAGTACCTTACGTGAATGCGGTGAGACCGTACTTCCAATGAAGGCCGGGATCGTGGCAGTGCTGATCAATCTGATATTTAATTATCTTCTGATCTATGGAAAATTCGGATTCCCGGAAATGGGAGTAAGAGGTGCGGCTGTTGCCACAGTGCTCTCCAGATATGTGGAAGCCTGCATTGTCCTGAGCTGGACACATAAGCATACAGAAAAGAATATTTTTGCACAGGGTCTGTATTCAACATTAAAGGTTCCGGCGAACCTGACAAAGAAGATACTTATTAAGGGAACCCCGCTGCTTCTGAATGAGACTTTATGGGCAGCCGGAGTGGCCATGCTGACACAGTGTTATTCAGTCCGTGGACTGAACGTGGTTGCGGGATTAAATATTTCCAATACCATCAACAATGTATTTAATATCGTATTTATCGCACTTGGAGATTCGGTAGCCATTGTTGTAGGACAACTTCTGGGGGCAGGTAAGATGAAGGAAGCCAGAGATACGGACAACAAGATGATCGCATTTTCTGTGTTCTGCTGTACCTGCGTGGCAGCTGTGATGTTTGTAATGGCACCACTGTTTCCAAGGCTTTACAATACCAATACTGAGGCACGTACTCTGGCGAAATATTTTATTATGATCACAGCATTTTTCATGCCGCAGAATGCATTCCTGCATGCAACGTATTTTACCTTGCGTTCCGGCGGAAAGACCATTGTTACATTTCTATTTGACAGTGTGTTTATCTGGGTGGTAAGTGTGACGATCGCATTTACCTTAAGCCGTTTTACAGGTTTGCCTGTACTTGTGATCTATGCAATGGTCCAGGCTGCGGATATGATGAAATGTGTCATTGGATTTATCCTTGTAAAAAAAGGCGTATGGCTTCAGAATATCGTTTCATAGAATTTTTTGAAATCTTCCGGGAGGGGTGCTTCCAGGGAGATTTCTTTTTTTGCATTTTTGTCATGATACATGGAAGACGGGGTGTCGGAAGCAATTTCATCAATTGGAAATGGAAGTTGAAATTTAAGCTTCCACGCGTGGAGTGCAGCTCGGGAAAAATAGTTCGACATGTCCGATAAACAGTACAGAGAATCACCCAGAAGAGGATGCCCGAGAGATGCCATGTGCACACGGATCTGATGGGTACGGCCGGTTTTCAGACGGAGCATTACAAGGGAAGCCGGAGCTGCTGCGTCAGGGCCAGTAGATTTCAGGACAGAATAAAGGGTTTCTGCATGTTTGCTTCCAGGAAGCGTGCCATCTGTGGATACGACCATTTTCAGACGGTTATTCGGGTCAGGTGCAAGGGGAATTGAGATCCTGTGAAAAGATCCATATTCATCCACAGGCATGAAACCGGAAACTGCAGCCAGATAGGTTTTCTCTGAAAGCCCCTCCGCACGCTGATTTTGTAATCTGGCGGCAGCAGTCTGGTTCTTGGCAAAGAGCAGGATACCGGAAGTTTCTTTATCCAATCGTCCGATAGACCGGACTTTGGTAGGCTCTTCCTTGGACCGGAAATAGGAAGCCACCTGGTTGGAGATACTGTCACTGTAGTGAGAACCGGAAGGGTGAGTGACTATTCCAGCCGGTTTGTTTATGGCAAGAATATCCTGGTCTTCGTAGAGGATTTCCAGTTCAGGAAAAAAATGTGAAGTTGAAGCTGATAAACAGCAGGAATCAGAATTAGAATATGAACAAAAGGTTAAGTCTGTAGAATGATGGAAACAGGATTTGTGACGGTCTGAATTGACAGTGAAAGTCGTAGATTCCAGCTGGGCAGAATCCACATCGTCCGTTTCCAGGCATACTGTGATCTGATCCCCGGGGTAAGTTGTTTCCGTTACCCGGCACTGCTGTCCGTTTTTCCGGATACCACCGGGACGGAACTTTGCCTGGCTGATCTGCTTTTTTGTAAGACCAGCCTGAGTGCGAAGAAAGCGGGAGATAGGCATTGGAACAGCTGCTTCCGGGATATGGATAGTAAGATAGCGGTTCATTGTGAGAAATCCTCCGATTATAGATTATAGTAAAACATTGAAAAGACATCTATATTCTGTAATATAGGACAGTTGCAGGTGCGGCGGTGGATGTAACCGGATTTTATTTATGCTGATAATAAAACACAGCAACCTGTGTCCGATCCCTCAGCTGCAGTTTATCCAGAATGGAACTGAGATAATTTCGTACCGTTCCCTCACTGAGAAACAGTTCTGCGGCAATCTCCTTATTGCTGTATCCGTTGGCAATCAGCCGGATAATATCCAGTTCCCGTTCATTGATCTCCCGGGAAGTATAATCAAATCCACCGGAAGACTGCAGAAGCTCCGGGATCTTGGACATGATCTCCGTGCCGAATACAGTCTGTCCGGAATAGACTGCCTGCAAAGCTGGAAAAATGCTGGCATAATCCTGCTTCAGAAGATAACCCTTTGTGCCAAGGCGGAGGGCTTTTACAATATATTCATCATCGGAAAAAGTAGTCAGAAGAAGAATTTTAGCCTCCGGAAATTCATCCAGTATCTTTCTGGAAGCTTCCAGTCCGTCCATTTCTTTCATACGGATATCCATCAGAAGAATATCCGGAAGATATTCTCTGTACAGAGTACAGGCTTCTTCACCATCAGAGCCGGTGGCAGTCACTTCGATATCCGGGTTTGACTCAAGAATGGTTTTTAATGCACCTGCAACCAGGCAATCATCGTCTATGATTATAATTTTCATGTCAAAATCTCCTGTTTATGAGTTATAAAAAATTAAATTACAGATCAGAAAAACAGACGAATCCAATATGCCGGGAAAGTACTTTGATCAAACAGGGAAGATTTCCAGCAGAGTGAGAAATATCTGTCTGCTTCAATTAGAAACAGATTTCGGGATCGTCACAAAGATTCGAAAACCATTTTCCTGCGTAATTTGGACTGTACCGCCCAGCGCCTTTGCACGGTCCCGGATATTGGATAGCCCCATACCACCGGAAGTATTTCCTTCCTTATTGATGTCTGCTTCAGTTTGAATATCCGGAATTCCATTTCCCGGTGTCCCATTATCCTCAATGCACAACTGATAAAGTGCAGGATGCTCCCGCAGAAGAATATTTACGGAATCTGCATTACTATGCCGCATCACATTGGAAAGCCCTTCCTTTGTAATACTGATCAGACTGTATTTCACCTCTCTTGGAATCTGCCTGGACATATCATAAGTAAGATTCACCGGGCAGAAGGTGAAATCCTTTACAAGTCCTTTTATGGCATCTTCCAGATCTAACGCATCGTCATGAAGATCATGGACACTGGAACGGATGCTGTTCATAGCACCGTTCAGGGATTCTTCCAGATTTCCAAGCAGAGGATCAAGAGAATCATTTTTGTTGATGGTTTTGCAGGCAGCAGTCATAAGGATAGAACGGGATAGTACATGTCCCACATTATCATGGATCTCTCTGGCAATTCTGTTTCGCTCGCGCAATGTAGCAGCATAAATTTCGTAATCCTGTTTTTCCAGAAGTGCCTTGTTTTTTTCAGAAAGAAGAAGCGTATGTTCCTCACTGTCATCCCGGATTTGATGAAAATCCTGGTAAAGAGCCTGATATTTTCCGGCATAGAGCCAGAGAAAAAATGAGAGAACGAAACCAAAAATCCCAAGCAGACAAAGAACTGCCGGAAATCTATTGATCTGAAAAACCAGAAATCCCCAAAGTGGAAGCGCAGCCACTGCCAGAGGAAAAAGCCCGGCAGATAAGGTCTGATACAGCAGCAGAGGGAAAAACAGAAGAAGATCCGAAAACCACAGGGAACATAATCCAAAGATCACATAGCTTCCTGCAAGAACCGGAATGATATTTCCGGCGGGTTTCAATACTGGCAAAGAATTGTGTGAACAGGATTCTGTTTTACATACCCTGCACAGATAAGTAATGCAGCAAAGGATCACCGCAAAAAGGAGGGCAAACACAAGAGCCTGATCTGCAGGCACATAAAAAAATGTTAAAGTACTGTATAAAAGCAATAGTATGGAATCTGTAAAATAACGCATAAAAAATATACCCTCCTTTCTACTACAGCATTTTCCGAAAGTCAGGCAGATAACCGGCTAAAATTATCGTATCCTGTTCCGGGAGAACCCCTTTTGCTGCACAAATTTCTGAAATCAATGTGCCTTTATTATAATATACCGGTTCCTTCCCTGCAAAGAAAAATCTATCCTTCTGAAAAAGACATGACATTTGTCATTTGCAGGTGGTGACATTCAACACTTGGAGCAGACAGAAGAAAAGGATATAATGGCATCATAGAAGAAATATGAATTTCTGCGAAAAAGACATAAAAGTCCTGCTTAACGGACTGTAAAAAAGGAGGAAAACATATGCCACAGAGTATGGTCCACATAGAAAATCTGGTAAAACGATATGGTGATCTTACCGCACTGAATCATCTGGAACTGGATATCCGGGAGGGTGAGATCTTCGGATTACTTGGTCCCAACGGCTCGGGAAAGACAACGGCCATCAGCTGCCTTTTGTCACTTCTGAAATATGACAGAGGTGAAATAAAGATATTCGGAGAAGAGATGAAGCCGGACAGTTATAAGCTCAAGGAACAGATTGGGATCGTGCTTCAGAATGTAGCCGTTTTTGATGAGCTGACAGTGCAGGAAAATATCGATTATTTCTGCGGCCTTTACATACGGGACAGGAAACGGAGAAAAGAGCTGGTAGAGGATGCCATTGAATTTACAGGTCTTGAAGATTTCCGCAAAATGTACCCGAAGAAGCTTTCCGGGGGCCTTTTACGAAGATTGAACATTGCCTGCGGGATCGCCCACAAGCCAAGACTGATCATCATGGATGAGCCGACGGTAGCTGTAGACCCACAGAGCAGAAACAAGATCCTGGAAGGGATCCAGACGCTGAACCACCAGGGCTCCACCATTATCTACACATCCCATTACATGGAAGAAGTGGAGCAGATCTGTACCAGGATCGCCATCATGGATCACGGAAGAGTCATCGCTCAGGGAACAAAGGAAGAATTGAAGCAGATGATCAAAACAGGAGAGACCATCACCGTAGAAGCCATTGCCCTGGAAGAAAAAAATCTCCGGGATATCCGCACACTGGAGCATGTGTTTGATGTGCAGTATGAAAAACAGGTGCTGGTCGTGCGCTGTACCGATGCGAAGCATAACCTGATCCGTCTTCTTAATTATCTGCAAAGCCAGGATATTTCTTTTGGAAGAGTCTTTTCCGAACTGCCTACATTAAATGATGTCTTTCTGGAGATCACCGGAAAACAGCTGAGAGATTAGGAGGGATGGGAGATGTTGCATTTACTGAAATACAGTTTTCTTTCCAAGATCCGGAATTTTAACATTGTATTCTGGCCGCTGGTCTTTCCACTTGTGCTTGGAACCTTTTTTTACTTTGCATTCGGAAATATCAATGAAGCAGATTTTCAGACGGTTCCGGTGGCAGTGGTGAAGGAAGCTTCTGCGGATACGTTTTTTATGACCTATCTGGATGAAGTGGAAAAAAGCAGTCCGGATCTTTTAAAAGCAGAAGAAATGTCGGAAAAGGAAGCGCTGGAAGCACTGCAGGATAAAAAAGTAGAAGGGATTTATTATGTGGGAAAAGAGCCTTCCCTTACAGTAGAAGGAACCGGCATAGAAGAAAGTATCCTTCAGACAGTTCTCGACAGCTGTGAAAACACCAGAACGACTATCACCAATATCATGAAAAAAAATCCGCAGATGGATATGGAAACCATGAAACCCTTGTTAAGTTCCGACAGCCTGGTAAGGGAAATCTCTCTTGGTGGCCGGACCATTGACGGAAATGTGCAGTTCTTTTACGCACTGATCGCCATGGCCTGCCTGTATGGATGATTTATCGGATTTGGCTCTGCGATCGGGATCCAGGCCAATATCACACCTCTGGCAGCCAGACGGTGTGTAACGCCGACCCACAAGCTGAAGCTGATCCTTACAGACCAGCTGACATCTTTTGCTCTGGGCTATGTGGACGTGATCATTCTGATCCTGTATCTCCGGTATATTCTCAATCTGGATTTTCAGGGACAGATGGGAAAAATGCTTGTGGTATCTTTTTTCGGAAGTCTCATCGGTGTATCTATGGGAATGTTTATAGGCAGCTTCGGAAAAATGCAGGAAGGCGTCAGAATCGGGCTCATGCTTGGAATCTCTATGGTAAGCAGCTTTCTTGCCGGACTGATGAACGGAAATATGAAGGATATCGTGGAAAAAAGTGTTCCGTTTGTGAACCGGATCAATCCTGCATCACTGATCTCAGATGCGTTTTACTGTATCAATGTATATGATGATATGACCAGATACTATAGAAATCTAATCACACTGGCGGTAATGTGCGTGGTGCTGGTGATGGCATCCTTTTTCATGGTCAGGAGGGAACGTTATGACAGTATTTAAAGGCTATATGAGGATCATGAAAAAAAATACAGGTCTGATCCTCCTGTATCTGGGCATTTTTTTCGGAGTGACAATGGCACTTCAGGCAGCGGCCGGTAAGGAAACTTATACCAGCTATGAAAGCGAAAAAATAAAGATCGGAGTGGTGGATAAAGACAACGGACCACTTGCAGAAGGACTGGTAAAATGGCTTGAAGGTACGCATCACGTGACCATGCTGGAGGATAACAGGGAGAAGCTTCAGGAAGAGCTTTTTTACAGAAATGTAGAGTACATCGTGGTGATTCCTGAGGATTTTTATGAGAGCTGTATGGTAAACGGAGAGAGCATTTCTGTGACAAAGGTGCCCGGATCTTACTCGGCATATTATGTGGATCAGCAACTGGAGAGCTGCCTGAATACAATGCGGACATATCTGAAAGCCGGTTTTTCCCAGAAGGAAGCGGCAACAGCGATCCTGGATGAAAAAAGAGGAGAAGTCACCATGCTGGATACAGATGAAAACAGTGGTACGTCCGGATGGCTCTATTATTTCCGATATATTCCATATCTGTTTCTTGCATTACTCTGCTATGTGATGGGCTACGTGTTGATGGCTTTCAAAAAAGACGATATACCAAAAAGAATGCAGGCATCTGCGGTTTCTGCAAGATGGCAGAGTCTGGAAGGGCTTCTGGCCATGTTTATCATGGGCGGGGGCTTATGGGGAATCGGTATGGCTGGAGCCATCCTTATGTATGGAAAAACATTTCTCGGTTCAGAAAATTTAGGATACTATGTACTGAACACTCTGGTAATGATGGCAGTGGCACTTTCACTTTCCTATCTGATCGGTCTTTTTGTAAAAAACAGCAATATGTTAAGCGGAATCGCAAATATCCTGTCTCTTGGAATGTGCTTTCTGTGTGGTGTGTTTGTTCCCATGAATATTATGGATAGAAACGTCCTGAAGGTGTCTCAGTTTCTTCCTGTGTACTGGTATGAAAACGTAAATGAGACTCTTGGAAGTTATAGCCACCTAACAGGTGAGGCAGCTGTATCGGTGTGGAAAGGCATTGGACTGGAAGCTATGTTTGCGGTAGTTTTTGTCTGCATGATCCTGGCAGTGACCAGGTATCAGCGGCAGAAATAACAGAAAATAATAGCAGATGGCTGTTAATTATGGTAGGATATAGCTGATAAAGATGATTTGCGGAGAAAAACATGAAAAAAATACAAGTTTTACTAAAACCACAATGCAATGCAGAAATTCAAAATCAGTTTGCAACAAAATTCGGAGATCAGTGCGAATTTACATTTCAGGGCAAAGAAACTGAGGATGCGATCGCAGCAGCAGAAGTAGTGATCGGAGAGCCAGAGGAAGAAGAAATCCTGAAAGCAGAAAATCTTCGCTGGATCCAGCTGACCTGGGCCGGTGCGGACAAATATACAAAAATGAAAGCATTCCCGACAGGAGTTACATTAACCAATGCTTCTGGCGCTTTTGGAAAGATCATATCAGAATATGTGATCGGGAATATCATTGCGCTGTACCGTGAACTTCCGAACTACTGGAAGAACAAACAGAAATACCTCTGGGTACAGAATCGATCATCAGAAACCATATATGGAAAAAACATTCTCATCCTGGGAACCGGGGATATAGGAAGAAATATTGCCCATAGAATGAAAGCGTTTGAAACGCATGTGACTGGAATAAAAAGAACTGCAGTCCCGGAGCATTTGCAGCAGATGAAAGAGTTTGATGAGGTATATGATCTGACAGCGCTGGATCAGCAGCTTCAGAAAGCGGACATTGTGATCGGCTGTCTCCCGGGAACACCGGAAACAAAAGGCCTTCTGAATTACGAACGGCTGTATTCCATGAAAAAAGATGCAATTCTGGTTAATGTAGGAAGAGGAAGCCTCATTCCAACAGAAGACCTGATCAGAGTACTGGAGGAAGGCCACTTAAAAGGAGCGGTCCTGGATGTATTTGAAACAGAACCATTGCCGGAGACATCACCTCTTTGGAATATGGAAAACGTCCTTATCACTCCACACATTGCAGGACCGAGTTTCGGTGGAAACGCTGAAGTCCAGGATATGATCTGGAACATCTGCATGGAAAATATGGAACGATATCTGAATGGAAAAAAATTAAAAAATATTGTCCGGTTAAAGGATGGGTATTAAATAAAAAAGATAGTTACAAGCTCCTTCTGATAAACTGTGAAGCAGTTATCCGGTTATGAGCAAGTAGCGAAGCGGATGCTTTTATCCGCTTGACTAAAAATACATTTATGGATATTTAAGAAAGAGACAGAGTGCATAATGATAACACGCCAGAAACTGATCGATCAGATAGAAAAATACAAGCCATATAATGAGCAGGAAGAAAAAGATAAAATCCTGATCCTGGACTGGATCAGAAATAATGAGAATGCTTTTTCCAGGGAAAATGCAGTAGCCCATATGACAGCTTCTGCCTGGGTAGTAAACAGAGAACGGACGAAAGTCCTTATGGTATATCACAACATATACAATTCCTGGTCCTGGCTTGGAGGACATGCAGATGGTGAGACGGATTTACTGTCCGTTGCTGTCAGAGAAGTAAAAGAAGAGGCAGGGATTTCCAATGTTCGTCCGGTGTCAGAAGAGATTTTTTCCCTGGAATCCCTGACTGTAGACGGCCATGTGAAAAAAGGAAAATATGTATCCAGCCATCTGCACTTTAACTTAACATATCTCCTTGAGGCAGATTCAGAAGAGGCTGTTTCCATAAAAGCAGATGAAAACAGCGGTGTAGCCTGGTTTTCACCGGAAGAAGCATTGATGAGATCAACAGAACCGTGGTTTGTGGAACATGTTTATATTAAGCTTTTGAAGAAAATGAATCTATGTTATAATGGGATAAAGACAAAAGAGGTTTGACATTGACTGAGTAAATACGAAAAGCCGGAGGAGGCATAGAAAAATAAGATGAAATGTCCATATTGCGGAGGCGAAATGTGTGAAGGCCAGATCCATTCCTTCAATTCAGGAATAGAATGGAGGAGCAGAGGTGAATCTATGCGATTAAACACCGAAAAAGGTCTGTCGAAAATGCTATATGGTGATCGGATCGAGGCTTATCGCTGCGAGCATTGTAAGAAGATCCTTATATCTTATGAATGATCTTCTTATTGTAATGCAGGATATAGTTTTGCAGGGATCGACGGGAAGCAAGGTTAAAATAAAAGAATAAAGGACTGGATTGTATGAAAATGCAGTCTTTTTTTTATTCATAAGGAACAGGGAAACTGTTAGCTGAGAAAGGGGGAAACAAACATGAAAAATTATTCAGAGGATGCGGACAGACAGTATCACATTCAGGTAGCAAAAGGAGAAGTGGGACGTTACGTTATTTTACCGGGAGATCCGAAACGCTGCAAAAAGATCGCACAGTATTTTGATGATCCGGTTTTGGTAGCAGATAACCGGGAATACGTAACATACACTGGAACACTGGACGGAGTGAAGGTAAGTGTGACATCTACTGGAATCGGCGGACCGTCCGCTTCTATCGCAATGGAAGAGCTTTATCGGTGCGGGGCTGACACATTTGTACGCATCGGAACTTGCGGTGGAATGCAGCCGGAGGTAAAAAGTGGTGATATTGTTGTTGCAACGGGTGCGATCCGCATGGAGGGCACCAGTAAAGAGTATGCACCTATTGAATTCCCGGCAGTGGCAAATCTGGAAGTGGTCAATGCACTTGTGGAAGGAGCAAAGAAAGAAGGATGTGAATTCCACACAGGTGTGGTACAATGTAAGGATTCCTTTTATGGCCAGCATGAGCCGGAAACCAAGCCGGTCAGCTATGAACTGATGAATAAATGGGAAGCGTGGAAACGTCTCGGCTGTCTTGCGTCGGAGATGGAATCCGCTGCTCTTTTTATAGTGGCAAGCCATTTAAAAGTACGTGTGGGCTCCTGCTTCCTGGTGCTTGCAAATCAGGAAAGAGAAAAGCTGGGTTTGGATAATCCTGTGGTACATGATACCGATAAGGCAATCCAGGTTGCAGTACAGGCGATCCGTGAACTGATCCGTGCAGATCAGGCACAGAAAAAAGAAGAATAACGTATACATGCCTGATTCAGGAAAGGTGGGAAAATTATGGAAGAAAAACAGATCAAAGAAATGATCGATCTGGCGATCAGACAGATGGACTATTCCTATGCGCCATACTCACATTTTCATGTAGGGGCGGTACTTCTTGCCAAAAATGGCATCTATTATACCGGGTGCAATATAGAAAATGCTGCTTATACGCCAACAAACTGTGCGGAAAGAACTGCTTTTTTCAAAGCGGTCAGTGAAGGCGTGAGAGACTTTCAGGCAATCTGTATCGTTGGCGGCAAGGATGGTGTTCCTACAGAGTATGCAGCACCCTGTGGAGTATGCAGACAGGTTATGATGGAGTTCTGTGATCCGGAAACCTTTCAGATCATACTGGCAGTCAGCAGAGATAAATATGATATCTTTACATTAAAGGAACTATTGCCATTTGGATTCGGACCGGATAATCTGGAGAAATAAGCGCAGGTAGATACGTGCAGAGATTTTCACGATATGAAGTAGTGAGAAGTAAAATATTGAAAAGTGATCGCCCAGATGTTGAATATCACAGGCCGGGCGGTCACTTTTTCTGTCATACAACAAAAAACGCCGAAAACCTTAATTAAGGCTTATCAGCGTTCCTAAGAGCAGGGGATGAGAGAATCGAACTCCCACCAAAGGTTTTGGAGACCCCTATCATACCATTTGACCAATCCCCTATATTAAATTGTGTTTTCACCACTGTTGCAATTATACATATAAAATATACAATTGTCAAGAGATGAGAGTGCTTTTTTGTATAATAAAATATAAATAAAAATTCTTCCTGTCATAAATCGGCAGAAAAACGGAGATGGAGGGATTTGAACCCTCGCGCCGGTTGCCCGACCTACCGCATTTCGAGTGCGGACCCTTCAGCCACTTGGGTACATCTCCGGATGCTTTCAGAGCTTTTCTACAGCTTTCGTGAAAACCTTTATTATTATATAAGGTATCCGGAGAAAGGTCAATCTTTTTTAAAATTTTTCTTTTTTGTATTATTGACGAATCTTCCGGACTATAATATGATAATGAGATAAAGTGTACAGACAGAAGTGGATGTGCAGAAATGGAGGGAATTATGAGCGATAAGAAATCAGCGATTCTCAGAGCAGCGAAGGGGCTTACTGAGAATTATGCTTCAGAAGAACTTTTTATGCCGAAGAGCGGCAGACGGCTGCCGAATCGTTCGGTGATTATTGATATAGTAAGAGATCTGAAATCCATTGTATTTCCGGGATATTTCAGCACAGATACCAGTGCTACCATATTTCCGGAATATTATGTGGGGCACAGACTGAATGACATTTATGACAGACTGAAAAATCAGATCGAGATTGCGCTTCTTTATCACGGAGAGGAACCGGAAGAGGCAGCAGCTCGTGCAGACAGAACCACATGTGGATTTTTTGAGCAGCTTCCGGAGATCCAGAGACTGCTTCTGACAGATGTGCAGGCTGGTTTTGACGGAGACCCTGCAGCCAAGAGCAAGGAAGAGATCATTTTTTCATATCCGGGATTATTTGCTATCTACGTGTATCGTCTGGCACATGTTCTTTATAAAGAAGAGATCCCATTTATCCCGCGCGTGATGTCGGAATATGCTCATGGCCGTACAGGAATCGATATCAACCCGGGAGCGACCATCGGAGAGTATTTCTTTATCGATCATGGTACCGGTGTGGTTGTAGGTGAGACTACAGAGATCGGAAATAATGTAAAGCTGTATCAGGGAGTGACACTGGGAGCGCTTTCCACAAGAAAGGGACAGCAGCTTGCCAATGTAAAACGTCATCCGACGATCCGTGATAATGTAACGATCTATTCTAATTCCACAGTGCTCGGTGGTGAGACGGTTGTAGGAGAGAATACGATCATAGGTGGTAATACCTTTATCACAGAATCCATTCCTGCAAATACCAAGGTCAGTGCAAAAAGTCCGGAGCTTGTGATCAAGAAACCGAAGGCCCAGGTTTCTGCCACAAATGTATGGGAGTATTGATAAAAATCTAATAAATAAAAAAGTTAAAAAAATTGCAAAAAAACTGTTGACAAATAAAACAGCATGCTATATACTAATCATCGTTGCAGCGGTCAAGCGATCGGTAATCACCGAAGCGACGATGCGCGGGTGTAGTTCAATGGTAGAACACCAGCCTTCCAAGCTGGATACGTGGGTTCGATTCCCATCACCCGCTTGTGCGATAGTGGCGTAGTTGGTAACGCGCGACCTTGCCAAGGTCGAGACCGCGGGTTCGAGCCCCGTCTATCGCTCTCATCGAAGGATGAAGATTTATAATTTCATAACTGCGGGTGTAGTTCAATGGTAGAACACCAGCCTTCCAAGCTGGATACGTGGGTTCGATTCCCATCACCCGCTTGTGCGATAGTGGCGTAGTTGGTAACGCGCGACCTTGCCAAGGTCGAGACCGCGGGTTCGAGTCCCGTCTATCGCTCTTCGGAACTCTGAGGATGATCAGAGTTCTTTTTTGTTGCGAAAAAATCCTCTGCTTTATTTTTATGCAGCAGAGGATTTTTCGCGTTATGTGTTACTGCGTAGTTTATTCAGTTGTTTCACCCTGATCGATCAGAGTATAGAAGGTCAGAAGATAAAGCCCGCATAAGCCTACAAGTCCGTAGATGATCCGGGAGAGCCAGCTCATGCTTCCGAACAGGAATGCTACCAGATTAAAATTAAAGAAGCCGATCAGACCCCAGTTTATGGCACCGACCACAGCAATGGTCAGGGTGAAGTACTGCAGACATTTATTTGACATAAGTCACCATCCTTTCGTTATACATGAAATAGTTTTTCATAGAATCGAAAAAATATACACAGGAATGAGAAAAAGAAAAACGGAAATTTCTGCCAGCCATGAAAAAATCATGAAGGAGAAATTTCCGTTTTCCTTTCATATGCAAGATAAAATGTAAATTTCCGGTTTATCGAATTTGGATCGTAAATATCCGCCAGGCGATTCCGATATCTTACTTCAGCTTCAGAATCTGAGAGGTTGTCTGTCCGCCGCTTACATTCAGAGTTTCTTTGCCCTGAAGCGTTACATCACTGGTAGTATCCTTCAGAAGAAATACCTGGCATACAGTGACGGTTTTTCCGGGATCAATGGTGCTCATGTAGTTATCTACAGCATCATCGCTGGCTTCCGGATAAGTTCCTTCCAGAACTTCTCCGTTCTGGGAAGCCTGCAGGGTGAAGTCTACAAATGCACTGGACTGGGAATCGCCGGAGTTTGTATAGTCGTAGTAGATCATCAGACAGGGATTTCCGCCGTAGTCCTTGGAAATCGCAAACTGTTTGAAACGGACGGAGAATTTGTCAGTTGTAATATCAATGGATGCACTTGTGTCCTCAGCAGAGGCCGTGCTGCCTGGGGTGGAAGAATCCTCTGCAGCGGCAGAACTGCTATCTGTGCTGTCATCCGTAAGCTGGGATGATATTTCGTCTTTTACGCTTTTGAAGTTTGCGCACATAACCTTGACTGTGGTGTCATCCAGAGAAACGATCTTCCAGTCGCTGCCGATTTTGATCAGAGGATAGGTAATATCGATCTCACTGTATTTCTCATCAGCTGTGGAAGCATTTTCGGCAAGAAGTGCAGCGAGCATTTCCTGGATATCATCCTGTGTCATTTCCTTTCCGGCATAGGCTGCGACAGCAACCTTACGGGTGTATTCCTGAATAGTTGCTGCATAGATATTGGTTCCGTCAATATATTTCATGTGAACCGTTATCCTGGCAGTTCCGTTCTGGATGTCAAATTTGTTTTTGGTGATCTTGTAGGTCATTTTTTTGTTGACGGTAGTGAAGAAATCTGTGTAAGCAGAATCACGGATATCTGCATCATCCAGAGCACTAAGATCATGACTCTGGAGAAGGTTCTCCATTGTGGTAAAATCCATGTTCTGCATGCCTGTGAGAAATTCTTCTGTGGCTTCTACCGGTTTATGGCGCTGCATCATATACCAGGCGGTTCCGCCGGCTGCGGCAGCGATCAGAAGGATGATCAGACAGATCACAAGAGGCTTTTTGCTTTTTTTCTTTCTGTGGGGAGTGTCGTCTTCAAAATCATTGGAGATCAATGATCTGGAGAGCTCATCGTCATAAAAATCATTATTGTCTTCTGTATTCATTATTCCTCCTTACAATAAGTCATTCTGGTTTTCGGGTGGGTAAGTCAGAGGATATCTGTTTGCATTTGCGGGCAAACAGCATCACCCTATGTTACCGTAACGATTATATCATAGGTTTACTGTTTGAGAAACCCCCTGTGTTATGATATACTGGAAGACACAGAAAAAGTGGTTGAGTACAGGTGACAAAGCGGAATGCGAATGCCCGCTTTATGCAGCAGAAAAGGTGAGGTGAAATATATGTTACGGACAATTCAGTATTCATTTCCTTCAAAAGCAGACGGATTGGAAATTTCCTGCCTGGCAGTAGTGCCGGAGTTGGAACGTAATGAGAAATACCGTGGGATCATACAGATCGTTCACGGAATGAGTGAGTACAAGGAACGCTACATTCCTTTTATGGAATATATGGCAGAGCGAAAATATATAAGTGTGATCCATGATCACCGTGGCCATGGAAAAAGCGTACGCAGTAAAGAGGATCTTGGGTATATGTACGGTGGTGGGGCGGATGCCATGCTGCAGGATATCCATACGGTGAACTGCTTGATCAAGGATCATTTCCCGGGTATTCCGCTGATCCTTTTCGGACACAGCATGGGCTCTCTGGCAGTTCGTGCCTATGCAGCGCATCATGACAGCTGTATGGATATGCTGATCGTCTGCGGCTCACCCAGCTATAATGTATTTCGTCCGGTCGGAGTAGCTCTGGCAAAGGCGGGAAAGACTGTTTTCGGGCCTAAACACAGTGCGGGTCTGATCGAGATGATGTCTTTTGGAAGCTATGCAATGCACTTTAAAAAAGAAAAAAACCGTTTTTCCTGGATTTGCTCTGATCCGCAGGTTGTGCAGGATTATTCGGATTCAGAATACTGTGGATTTACATTTACGGATGATGCATATCTGGCACTTTTTGACCTGATGAAAAGAGCCTATGATGTGAAGCACTGGAAGTGTACAAAGCCGGAAATGCCGGTGCTGTTTATCAGTGGGGCGGAGGATCCCTGCATGGGAAATGTGAGACAGTTTGCGAAGGCTGTCCGTGCCATGCGTTGTGCAGGATACCGGGATGTCCGGGGAAAATTATATCCGGGAATGCGCCACGAGATCCTGAATGAGAAAGACAAGGAAAAGGTTTATCATGATATATTTACATATATCTGCAAAAAAGGACTTTGAACGCTCTGTGACAGCGTGATATAATAAAAATCTGAGTGCTCCTGCAGACATCTGTGAGAGGGCGCAACTACTGAGAAAACAGGAGGATTCGTAAATTATGAGAGCAAGTGGGATTTTACTTCCGGTATCCAGTCTGCCATCGAAATATGGGATCGGATGCTTTTCTGAGGAAGCATATGAGTTTGTAGACCAGCTGGCAAGAGCAGGACAGAAATACTGGCAGATCCTTCCTCTCGGACCTACCGGATATGGAGATTCACCATACCAGTCTTTTTCTACCTTTGCGGGAAATCCGTATTTTATTGATCTGGAGGCTTTTGTAAAAGAGGGATATCTGGATAAAAGTGATTGCGAGGACTGTGACTGGGGTACAAACGAGAGCTATGTGGATTATGAGAAGATTTATAATTCCAGATTTCGGCTTTTGAGAAAAGCCTTTGAAAATTATGACTGTGAGACAGATCAGGAGTACCGTAAGTTTGTAAAAGAAAATGCTGCCTGGCTGGAAGATTACAGCCTGTATATGGCAATCAAGGACAGCTTGAATGGGATCAGCTGGATCGAATGGCCTACGGAACTCAAAAACAGAGAAAAAGCTGCATTGGCTGAAGAAAGAGAGAAGCTTGCAAAAGAAGTGGGATTTTACTGCTTCCAGCAGTTCTGCTTTTTTAAACAGTGGACAGCACTGAAAGCTTATGCAAATGCTAAGGGAGTGGAGATGATCGGAGACATCCCGATCTACGTTGCGTTTGACAGTGCGGATGCCTGGGCACAGCCGGAATTGTTCCAGTTTGATAAGGAAAATATTCCGATTGGCGTTGCCGGATGCCCGCCGGATGCTTTTTCCGCCACAGGGCAGCTCTGGGGAAATCCGCTTTATGACTGGGAATATCACAAGAAAACAGGCTATGCATGGTGGACACGCCGAATGGCAAATTGTATGAAGCTTTATGATGTGGTAAGGATTGACCATTTCAGAGGCTTTGATGAGTATTATTCCATTCCGTACGGAGATAAAACTGCCCAGTTCGGTCACTGGGAAAAGGGACCGGGAATGGATCTGTTCCGTGCGCTTGAAAAGAATCTTGGAAAGCTGGATGTGATCGCAGAGGATCTTGGTCTCCTTACAGACAGTGTGATCGAGATGGTGGAAGAATCCGGATTCCCGGGAATGAAGGTATTGCAGTTTGCTTTTGACGAGAATGAGGACAGTCCGTATCTGACGCACAGATATGAAAGGAATTGCATTGTTTACACAGGTACTCATGACAATGAGACAACAAGAGGATGGTTCCGCAATCTGAGCCAGCATGATCGAAATTTTGCCAGGGCCTATATTGGCTGTGAGGGCAAGCATGAGACTGCGGCAGTGTGGAGCATGATACGTGCGGCGATGTCCAGTGTTGCAGATCGCTGTGTGATCCCGGTACAGGATTATCTCTGCCTTGGAAATGAGGCAAGGATCAATGAACCGTCAACTCTTGGTGACAACTGGAAGTGGCGTATGAAAAAAGGCCAGCTCAATGAAACAATTATTCAAAAGATTTATAAAATGACAAAGCTTTATGGAAGACTTGTAAAAGAAGAAACGGAAGAGAAGGAAAAAACAGAAGCTGACAGGGAAAAGATATCTGACAAATAGAGAAATATAAGGATATCAGAAAGGACAGAAATACATCATGGAAGAACAGAAAAGAGAAAATAAGGAAGAGCTGCAGCAGGAAACTGCTGAGGAAAAGAATTCCGGACAGGGAAATTCTTCCACAAGAAGCAGTCTTCTGTGGATCTTTGCAGGAGGCTATCTTGTGTATACAGGATATCGTCTCTGCGCCAGTGTCATAAGCGGAGCAGAAGACTCCGGTGTGGTATTTCTGGCAGCGGGAGGTATTTTTGTTGTGATCGGAGCAGTGCTTCTGATCATGGCGATCCGTAATCTTGCAAAGGCTGGCGCACAGAAACATGAGCTGGAAGAAGCTGCTGCGAAAAAAGCGGCAGAGGAAGCTTCTCAAAATCCGGAAACCGTGGCAAAGAAAAAAATGTCAATTGCGGAGCGGGCGCATCTTGCGGAAAATCTGGATGACGCACCGGAGGAGAAAGACGAAAAATAAAACCGGATGCAGGTGAGAGTAAAATGCCTGCTGAGATATGACGATTAGTAATAGCAAAAACGGAACATCATAAGGCAAAAAAATCCTTATGTATGTTCCGTTTTTTAGATCAGGTAGATCGCAAAACAGTTATCTGCGTCTTTGCGCGTTTCTGCGTTTTTTTCGAGATTTTTTTCTGTTGGGGGTATGTAAGGTAGACCAGCAGAATGCCTGCACCAGCAAAATTCCGATCATTGCTCCGCAGCTGTCGATTCCTACATCCCTTACGGAAGGTCCGCGGGCGTCTACAAAAGACTGGTGGTATTCATCCAGTCCGGCAAATCCCACACATACAAATCCGGCAAGGAGCATCAGCCAGATTCCCCGAACTCCGTATACATAGAGGGGGAAGGAAATAGATATGGCTAGCAGGCAGTATTCTGTCATGTGAGCAGCTTTACGGACATAAAATTCGATACCGGCAGCTTCCTGGGAAAGCTGTTCCAGGCTTTTGCCGGAAGCTAATATTTCGTTTTTGGTTTCTACGATCTGGTAGCTGATCTTGTAGCTCAGGGCACCGGAAACATCTCCGGTCTGTGCGGAAAAAGAGTAGATCACGCACATCATCAGGATCGCAGGTGCAAAAGAAAAAGGTTTTAATAAGGTAATCAGTATTTTCATGGCTCTTAATATAGCACTCCCGCATGGAAAAGTCCAGAAAAATACAGAAAAAGAACAGGGAAAAGGAAAAACAGGGAGAGAAGGTTAAATGGGATAGGAGGTTAAAGGGGAAGTGGACAGTAAGGACTGAAATGTGTTAGAATATAAAATAAATTTCAGGGGCATTTTTAAGAAAAAAGCAGCCCGGGATCGAATAGAAGAAAATTACAGGAGGAAATCAACAAATGAGTCTTGCAGATAATATATTCATTGACATGTGCAAAGATGTCATAGAAAACGGAACCAGCACAGAAGGTGAGAAGGTACGTCCTGTGTGGGAGGATGGAACTCCGGCTTATACCATCAAGAGATTTGGTGTTGTGAACCGTTATGATCTCCGGAAGGAGTTTCCGGCACTGACTTTAAGAAAAACAGCGTTAAAGAGTGCAATGGATGAGATTCTATGGATCTGGCAGCAGAAATCCAATAATATCCATGATCTTCACAGCCACATCTGGGACAGCTGGGCAGATGAGAACGGCTCCATCGGAAAAGCCTACGGCTATCAGTTAGGTGTGAAGCATCAGTATAAAGAGGGAATGATGGATCAGGTAGACAGAGTTCTTTTTGATCTTAAGAACAATCCGTACAGCAGAAGGATCATGACCAATATTTATGTACATCAGGATCTCCACGAGATGAATCTTTACCCATGTGCCTATTCCATGACTTTCAATGTAACCAAGGAACCCGGAAAAGACAAGCTGGTCCTTAATGCGGTGCTGAACCAGAGATCGCAGGATATCCTGGCTGCAAACAACTGGAATGTGTGCCAGTATTCTCTTCTTCTCATGATGATCGCACAGGCCTGCGATATGGAAGCCGGAGAGCTTGTTCATGTGATCGCAGACTGCCATATTTATGATCGTCATATTCCGGTAATTAAAGAACTGATCTCTAGAAAACCGTATCCTGCACCGACAGTAAAACTGAATCCGGAGATAAAGGATTTTTATAAATTCACCACCGATGATCTGATCGTGGAGAATTATGAGACATGGCCACAGATCAAAAATATTCCCATTGCAGTATAATTGCATAAAGAAAGGAAGAAAGAATGAATATTATTGTTGCAGCAGATAAAAACTGGGGAATCGGAAGAAATAATGAACTTCTGGTAAGTATTCCGGCAGATATGAAGATGTTCCGTGAGGAAACTACAGGAAAAGTGGTTGTTATGGGAAGAAAAACACTGGAGTCTTTTCCAAACGGACTTCCTCTGAAAAACAGAACCAACATTGTGATCACCGGCAACCGGGATTATCAGGTAAAAGGTGCGGTGATCGTTCACAGCATCGAGGAAGCACTGAAGGAAGTGGAGAAATATCCGGCAGAGGATGTGTACTGTATCGGCGGAGACAGTATTTACAAACAGATGCTCCCGTACTGTGATACAGCTCATGTGACAAAAATCGATTTTGCATATGAAGCGGATGCGTATTTCCCAAACCTGGATGAGGACCCGGACTGGGAGATCACAGCGGAGAGTGAAGAACAGACATACTTTGATCTGGAATATGCGTTTGTAAAATACGAGAGAAAAGATAGGTAATGTGAGCACAGATCATAAAGCAGAATGAGAATGCCCGCTTTGTACAGAAAAACAATGAAGAAATAATAAAAAAACAGACCACCGAAAAAAATACGGCGGTCTGTTTTTTTGTGCTTAATGTTATGTATAATGACGAAAATCCGGTAATTACTCGATTACGTGGATCCATCCCTTCGGTGCTTCGATGCGTCCCATCTGGATACCGGTCAGTGTGTCGTACAGCTTCTGGATGACCGGACCCATTTTTTCCATTCCGCTTGGGAAGCAGATTTCTTTGCCGTGATCATTGATCTTTCCGACAGGAGAGATAACTGCAGCAGTACCGCAAAGACCACACTCTGCAAAATCTTTAACCTCATCGAAGTAGACCTCACGCTCTTCAGCTTCCAGTCCAAGGTACTCCTTTGCAACGTAGATCAGAGAACGACGTGTGATGGAAGGAAGGATGCTGTCAGACTTCGGTGTTACAACCTTGCCGTCTTTAGTAACGAAGATGAAGTTTGCTCCGCCTGTCTCCTCAACTTTTGTACGAGTCTTGGGATCAAGGTACATGTTCTCATCAAAGCCCTGTTTGTGAGCATCTACGATAGCATGAAGGCTCATTGCGTAGTTCAGGCCAGCCTTGATGTTACCGGTTCCGCAAGGTGCGGCACGGTCATAGTCGCTGACACGGATCGTGATCGGTTTGGCGCCGCCTTTAAAGTACGGACCAACCGGTGTTGTAAGGATACGGAACTGATATTCGTCAGCCGGTTTAACACCGATCACGGCGTTGGAACCAAACATGTACGGGCGAAGATAAAGTGTTGCGCCGGAACCATATGGCGGAACCCATGCAGCATTTGCCTTAACAACCTGCTCAACAGCGTCGATAAATCTTTCCTTCGGGAATACCGGCATTTCAAGTCTTGCTGCAGATGCAGCAAGACGCTCTGCGTTCAGGTCAGGACGGAAAGTAACGATATGTCCGTCTTCTGTTGTGTATGCCTTCAGACCCTCGAATACACTCTGAGAATACTGAAGCACACCAGCACACTCATTGAGTACGATATTAGGGTCTGTGCTTAAAGTACCCTCATCCCATTTTCCATCTTTAAAATTAGACACGTATCTGTAGTCGGTTGGCATGTAAGCGAATCCGATGCTGGACCAGTCGATGTTCTTTTTTTCCATAACGATTCCTCCGTTTACAATTTTTACTTTTTACCATTGTAAAACTTTTACGTGATGACTTCAATAGTTTTTTGTTCCTTTTTTTCATTTGCTTGTAATTTTAATATGATTTCGATATAATAAAAATTATCTATGGACTGGAGGGAAAAATGGACAATCACGAATTTGAAGACCTTGGAAAAAAGATTCAGGATATTGTAGATAATGCAGTGAATTCAAACAGCTATCACGAATTAAGCCATACGATCAACCAGACAGTAAATAAGGCCATTGATTCCGGAAGCGAAGCGCTGAAAAATGCGCTGAATTCCGTGTTTGATCCGGGTGCTGATCCGGAATTCCGTAAGAAAAGCTATACATACCAGAGCCCTTATTACGGAAGAAGCAGAAAAGCAAAGCAGCAGGCTGCAAGGAAACAGTCGGAACTGCTTTACGGAAAGACTACCGGTGAGAATCTCAAAGGCATGATGATGGCAGTTTCCGGTGGGATACTTTTAAGTGGCATGGGGCTTGGAGCCATGGTGCTTCTGATCTGGATGGGCATTGGACACAGCGGTGCACTTGCAGCAGGTGTGCTTGGAGTGATGTGTGCAGGCGCAGCAGGTGGCGGTGCTCTTTTGGGAGCAGGAACAAGTCGTCTCGGAAGACTGGGACGTTTCCAGAAATATATCCGTGCGCTGGGAGACCACACCTACTGTAATTTTCAGAAGCTTGCTCAGGCAGCAGGAAAGAACGAGAAATTTGTAAAAAAAGATATCAGCAGAATGATCCAGAAGGGCTGGTTTCTGGAAGGCCATGTGGATGAGCAGGGAACCTGTCTGATCACCAGTAATGAGACCTATCAGCAGTATCTGGAAACACAGAAGCAGCTGGAGCTTCGTAAACAGGAAGCAGATCCTAAGGTTCAGCTGGAGGAGAATATGAGTCCGGAAGCCCAGGAAGTCCTGAGAAAAGGAAATGAATTTCTGGTAAAGATCCGTGAGAGCAATGACGCCATTCCCGGAGAAGAAATTTCGGCAAAGATTTCCAGGATGGAAATGATCGTTCAGAAAATTTTTGAGCGTGCAGGAGAGCATCCGGAGGTGATTCCGGATCTTAAGAAAATGATGGACTACTATCTGCCTATGACTGTGAAGCTTCTGGATGCTTATGAGGATATGGATGGACAGCCTGTACAGGGTGAGAATATCACGGCTTCCAAGAAAGAAATTGAAGAAACCATTGATACACTGAATATTGCATTTGAGAAACTTCTGGATTCCATATTCCGGGATACCGCGTGGGATGTATCCACCGATATTTCTGTGCTGCATACGGTTCTGGCACAGGAGGGGCTGACAGAGGATGATTTCAAAAAAATGAAACAGAATGCGGAAATGAAATAAGTACAACGAGCAGATAAGAAGCTGGAATACAGACATCTGCCGGAAGGTACAGCTGATCAAGGAGAATGCTTATGGGAGAAGAATTTAAAGACTTTGAGGTAGAAGCACCGGTGCTGACTCTGGAACCGGATCTCACGGAAGAAAAAGAAGAAATTACAAAAAAAGAACCGGAGAAACCCCAGGAGCCGGCAGTAGAGGAACCGGTGTTATCTCCCCAGGAACAGAAAATCGTAGAAGATTTTGCAGCAAAGATCGATATTGAAAATACAAACCAGATCCTGCAGTACGGAGCCGGCACTCAGAAGAAGATGGCAGATTTTTCTGATGCAGCGCTGGTAAATGTGAAGACACAGGATCTTGGGGAGGCAGGGGAGCTTCTTGCAAATGTGGTAGGAGAATTGAAGGATTTTGATGCCACAGAGGAAAAGGGATTTTTCGGCTTTTTCAAAAAACAGACAGCGAAGGTGGAAACTCTGAAAAACCGTTACACAAAGGCCGAGGGAAATGTGACGAAGATCACGGAAGCTCTGGAGCAGCACCAGATGCGTCTGATGAAAGATTCTGCCGTGCTGGACAAAATGTATGAGCAGAACCTTGCATACTTTAAAGAACTTTCCATGTACATTCTTGCGGGTAAAAAGAAGCTTAGGGAAGTCAGAGAAGGCAAGCTCAACGAATTGCATCAGAAGGCAGCGGCAAGCGGACTTCCGGAAGATGCACAGGCTGCCAATGATCTGGAAAGCAAATGTGACCGCTTTGAGAAAAAGCTTCATGATTTGGAGCTTACCAGAACCATTTCTATGCAGACTGCACCGCAGATCCGCATGATCCAGAACAATGATACGACGATGATCGAGAAGATCCAGACAACCATTGTAAATACCATTCCTCTCTGGAAAAGCCAGATGGTGCTGGCTCTAGGGATCGCGCACTCCACAGAAGCCGCACAGGCACAACGGCAGGTTACGGATTTTACCAATGAACTTCTGAAGAAAAATGCGGAAACGCTTCACCTGGCATCTGTGGAAACTGCAAAGGAATCCCAGCGTGGTATTGTAGATATTGAAACTTTGAAAAAAACCAATCAGGAACTGATCCAGACACTGGATGATGTGATGAAAATCCAGCAGGAAGGCCGTGAAAAACGTCAGGCAGCAGAGGCAGATATGAGACGTATGGAAAACGAACTGAAAACAAAGCTGCTGGAGATCCGACGTTAGGAGTAAGAGTAAAAAGATAGTTCGGAAAGGAAAGGCAGGGCGTTTGAAGACACCTGCCTTTCAGGATTCATAAAGGAGATTTTTATGTACAGAGATCATACAAAAGTAATAAAAATTGGAAATCGTGTTATCGGAGGAGGAAATCCGATCCTTATCCAGTCCATGACCAATACGAAAACTGAAGATGTGGAAGCAACGGTTGCGCAGATCCTTTCTCTGGAAAAAGCAGGCTGTGATATTATCCGCTGCGCAGTTCCTACTATGGAAGCTGCGAAGGCTTTATCCCAGATCAAAAAACAGATCCATATTCCGCTGGTTGCGGACATCCATTTTGATTATCGCCTTGCCATTGCAGCCATGGAGAACGGTGCGGACAAGATCCGTATCAATCCGGGAAATATCGGTTCCAAAGAGAGGATCCAGGCAGTTGTGGATACAGCAAAGGAACGGAATATCCCTATTCGTGTAGGAGTAAACAGCGGTTCCCTTGAAAAAGAACTGGTAGAAAAATATCACGGTGTTACAGCCGAAGGACTTGTGGAGAGTGCTCTTGATAAGGTGCACATCATTGAAGAGATGGGATATGACAATCTTGTGATCAGCATCAAATCTTCTGATGTTCTCATGTGCGCCAGAGCCCATGAACTGATCGCAGAAAAAACACAGTATCCTCTTCATGTGGGAATTACAGAAGCAGGAACTCTGTATTCGGGAAATATCAAATCAGCTATCGGACTTGGGATCATCCTGTATCAGGGAATCGGAGATACCATCCGTGTTTCTCTGACAGGCGCGCCGCTGGAAGAAGTGAAATCAGCCAAAAGGATCCTGAAAACGCTGGGACTTCGCAAAGGAGGCGTGGAGGTTGTTTCCTGTCCGACCTGCGGAAGAACAAAAATCGATCTGATCGGCCTTGCAAACCAGGTAGAGACCATGGTACAGGATATTCCTCTTGATATTAAGGTTGCAGTTATGGGCTGTGTGGTAAATGGACCGGGAGAGGCGAAGGAAGCAGATCTCGGAATTGCAGGAGGCGATGGTGTTGGTCTTCTGATCCGGCATGGAGAGGTTGTAAAAAAAGTACCGGAAACGGATCTTCTGGATACACTTCGTCAGGAACTTCTTACCTGGAATGAGCAGGAGTCATAATGGAGAAAGATTTTTTTGATGTATTTCCGCATCTTAAAGTGAAGAAAGAGCTGGAAGAACTTCTGGACATGGTATTTGTGACAAAGGTTTCCATGAACCCCGGAAGAACTCATCTGAGGGTTTATATTGAAAGTAGCCGCTGGATACACAAGAAGAATATTTTTGCGCTGGAGGATGAGATCGAACGGCAGTGCTTTCCGGGGATTCCCATGACTGTAACAGTTGTGGAAAAATTTCATCTTTCCGAGCAGTATACACCGGAGAACTTTCTGGAAAGCTACCGTTCCAGTATGGAGATGGAGCTGCGCAACTATAACATGCTGGAGTACAATCTGTTCCGCAGATCAAAAATCATTTTTACAGGAAAAGATACCTTGCGTATGGAGCTTCCGGATACGGTTATTTCCAGACAGAAAAGCGAAATACTTGTTGAATATTTTCATAAGGTTTTCTGTGAACGCTGCGGTATGGATCTGAAAGTGGAACTGGATTTTGTGGAAGTGAAAGAGAGTAAATACCGGAAAAATGCTGCACTTCAGATCAAACAGGAAGTGGAAAATGTCCTGAAGCATGCCAAACTCAGCGGGGATCAGGAAAGTGAACCGAAGCAGGAGGATACAGCCAAGGAAGAGACAAAGAAAACCTCAGGAGATAAGAAGGGCGAAAAGACAAACGAGAAGAAATCCGTTGACAAAAAACAGCAGAAGGTTCAGAAGGGAGATTTCCGCGGCAGCTTCGGATTCCGCAGGGACAGCAATCCGGATGTGGTTTACGGCAGAGATTTTGATGGAGAAACGATTCCGCTGGAGAGCATTACCGGTGAGATGGGGGAGGTTATCATCCGATGTCAGGTTATGGATGTGGAAGCTCGTGAGATCCGAAATGAGAAAACGATCCTGATCTTCCCTGTGACCGATTTTACGGACAGTATTGTTGTGAAGATGTTTCTGCGTAACGAGCAGGTTCCGGAAGTGACGGAAAGTGTAAAAAAAGGCGCATTCCTGAAGCTGAAGGGAGTTACCACCATTGACCGTTTTGACAGTGAGCTTACTATTGGAAATATTACAGGTATCAAGAAAATCGCCAATTTTACTAGCACAAGAATGGATACCAGTCCTCAGAAGCGTGTGGAGCTTCACTGTCACACCAAGATGAGCGATATGGATGGTGTCAGCGATGCAAAGGCATTGGTAAAACGTGCCTATGAGTGGGGACATAAGGCTATCGCTATCACGGATCATGGCGTGGTGCAGTCCTTCCCGGAGGCAAATCACTGCTTTGATGCCTGGGGCGGTTGTGTTCCAAAGGAGTCTGATTTTAAGGTGCTCTATGGAATGGAAGCGTATCTGGTAGACGATCTGAAGGGTATGGTCACCAATTCCAAAGGGCAGCGGCTGGATGGAGATTTTGTTGTTTTTGATATTGAGACTACGGGATTCTCAGCACTAACCTGCAGGATCATTGAGATTGGCGCGGTAAAAGTGGAAAAAGGACAGATCACAGATCGTTTTTCCACCTTTGTAAACCCGGAAGTGCCCATTCCGTTCCGTATTGAGCAGCTGACAAGCATCAATGATTCCATGGTCCTGGATGCACCTGTGATAGAGGAAGTACTGCCGAAATTCCTGGAATTCTGTGAGGGCTGCGTGATGGTGGCCCATAATGCGGACTTTGATATGAGCTTTATTATTGAAAACTGTAAACGGCAGGGGATTTCGGATGATTTTACTTATGTGGATACCGTTGGTATGGCTAGATTCCTTCTTCCTGCCCTGAACCGTTTTAAACTGGATACGGTAGCCAAGGCAGTAGGTGTTTCTCTTGATCATCACCACAGAGCTGTGGATGATGCGGCATGTACCGCAGAGATTTTTGTGCGGTTTGTAAAGATGCTGGAAGAAAGAGATATTTTTGATGTGGATGAGATGAACAGGCAGGGTGCGGTTTCACCGGATACCATCCGAAAGCTGCCCACATACCATGCTATTGTTTTTGCAAGAAATGAGACCGGAAGGATCAATCTGTACAAGCTGGTAAGCCAGTCCCATTTAAAGTACTATCACAGAAGACCAAGGGTTCCCAAAAGCGTGCTGGAAAAATACAGGGAAGGCCTTCTGGTGGGAAGTGCCTGCGAGGCAGGAGAGCTTTATCAGGCACTTCTTCGCAATGCACCGGATCAGGAGATCGCCAGACTGGTAAATTTTTATGACTATCTGGAAATCCAGCCTCTTGGGAACAATGCGTTTATGCTTGCGGATGAAAAACATGATATGATCAATTCTGAGGAAGACTTAAAAGAGATAAACCGGAAGATCGTAAAACTTGGAGAACAGTTCAAAAAACCGGTGGTTGCCACCTGTGATGTGCATTTTATGGATCCTCAGGACGAGGTTTACCGACGGATCATCATGGCAGGAAACGGATTTTCTGATGCAGATAACCAGGCCCCGCTTTATCTTCGTACAACGGAGGAAATGCTGGAGGAATTTTCCTATCTGGGAAGTGAAAAGGCGGAAGAGGTGGTGATCACCAATACCAATAAGATCGCAGATATGATCGAGAAGATATCACCGATCCATCCGGATAAATTTCCACCGGTCATTGAGAACTCCGAGCAGGATCTTAAGAATATCTGTTTTACGAAGGCCCACGAAATGTACGGAGATCCGTTGCCGAAGATCGTGGAGGACCGTCTGGACAGGGAGCTGAATTCTATTATCTCCAATGGTTATGCGGTAATGTATATCATTGCACAGAAGCTTGTGTGGAAGTCCAATGAGGACGGCTATCTGGTTGGATCCCGTGGTTCTGTAGGTTCTTCTCTGGCAGCGACCATGTCCGGTATCACGGAGGTAAACCCTCTGCCGCCTCATTATCTCTGTCCGAATCCGGACTGTAAATACAGTGATTTTGATTCCCCTGAGGTGAAAAAATACGCGGGTATGGCAGGATGTGATATGCCGGATAAGATCTGTCCGAAATGCGGTGCCAGGATGAACAAGGAAGGCTTTGATATTCCTTTTGAGACATTCCTTGGTTTTAAAGGTGATAAGGAGCCGGATATCGACCTGAACTTTTCCGGTGAATATCAGGCCAATGCCCACCGGTATACAGAGGTTATCTTCGGAAAAGGGCAGACCTTTAAGGCGGGAACCATTGGTACCCTTGCGGAAAAAACCGCATTTGGTTATGTGAAGAACTATTATGAGGAACGGGGGCAGCACAAGCGTTACTGTGAGATCAACCGTATCGTGAAGGGCTGTACCGGTGTCCGCCGTACCACTGGCCAGCATCCGGGAGGTATCATCGTACTGCCTATGGGTGAGGAGATTGAGAAATTTACACCTGTGCAGCACCCGGCCAATGATGTGAACAGTGATATCATCACTACACATTTTGATTACCATTCCATTGACGGAAATCTTCTGAAGCTTGATATACTTGGACACGATGATCCGACAATGATCCGTATGCTGGAGGATCTGACCGGCATCAGTGCAAGAACAGTTCCGCTGGACCAGAGAGATGTCATGTCCCTGTTTGCGGGAACGCAGGCTCTGGGGATCAGCCCGGAGGATATCGGCGGCTGCAGGCTGGGATGCCTCGGAATCCCGGAGTTTGGTACAGACTTTGCTATGCAGATGTTGATTGATACCAAGCCGAAATATTTTTCCGACCTGGTACGTATTGCCGGACTTTCTCACGGTACGGATGTATGGCTTGGAAATGCCCAGGTATTGATCCAGAATGGTACAGCTACCATTTCCACAGCAATCTGTACGCGAGATGATATTATGATCTATCTCATCGGAAAAGGAGTGGAAAGTGGTCTGGCGTTTACCATCATGGAGAGTGTCCGTAAGGGAAAGGGTCTTCGTGAGGAATGGATCCAGACTATGAAAGAGCATGATGTTCCGGACTGGTATATCTGGTCCTGTAAGCTGATCAAGTACATGTTCCCGAAAGCCCATGCGGCAGCTTATGTTATGATGGCGTATCGTATCGCATGGTATAAAGTGTTTCATCCACTGGCTTATTATGCAGCATTTTTCAGTATCCGTGCCACTTCCTTTTCCTATGAACTGATGTGCATGGGAAAAGAACGTCTGGAATATTATATGGCGGAGATCCGGAAAAAAGGTGATGAGGCATCCAAGAAGGAACAGGATACACTGAAGGATATGAGAATCGTACAGGAAATGTACGCCAGAGGTTTTGATTTTGTGCCGATCGATCTTTATAAGGCAAAGGCACACCGGTTCCAGATCATCGGAGATAAACTGATGCCTGCTCTGGATACCATAGAGGGTCTTGGAGATAAGGCAGCAGAGGCAGTTGTGGATGCTGCCGCAAAAGGCAGATTCCTTTCCAAGGATGATTTCCGTGATCGTACCAAGGTCAGCAAGACCGTTATCGATCTGATGGATGATATGGATCTTTTTGGAGATATCCCGCAGTCCAATCAGATGTCACTGTTTGATTTTACGGGTTGATATATGATACCGGAAGGGCTTACAATAAATAAAAAATACTGCCGTTTATCCTGAAGGCTGATTTGGCAGTGAGAACTCCCAGGAGGATACCAGATACTATGAAAAAAGAAGAATTAAGATACCTGCAGCGACTTGCGGAGCTATATCCTACTATAGCAAAGGCTTCAACCGAGATCATCAATCTGCAGTCTATATTAAACCTTCCGAAAGGTACCGAGCATTTCATGTCGGACATTCATGGAGAATACGATGCGTTTTCCCATGTTCTTCGGAATGGATCAGGGGCTGTACGAAAAAAGATCGATGATGTATTCGGACATACCTTAAGCAACAGCGACAAACGTTCTCTTGCCACACTGATCTATTATCCGAAGGAAAAGATGGAGGTTGTAAAAAAACAGGAAGAAGACATGGAGAACTGGTACAAGATCACACTTTATCGTCTGATCGAAGTATGCAAGACAACGGCATCCAAATATACCCGTTCCAAGGTCCGTAAGGCACTTCCTGCAGACTATGCATATGTGATCGAGGAGCTGATCACAGAGAAAGCGGAAGTTCTGGACAAAGAAGCATATTACGATGCCATCGTCAATACGATCATTGAGATCGGCCGGGCAGAGAATTTTATCATTGCCCTGGCAGAACTGATCCAGCGTCTTGTTGTGGATCATCTTCATGTGCTGGGAGATATTTATGACAGAGGTCCGGGCCCGCATTTCATCATGGATCGTTTGATGAAATATCATTCGCTGGATATCCAGTGGGGAAATCATGATGTGGTCTGGATGGGAGCTGCTACAGGACAGAAAGCCTGCATTGCAACGGTGATCCGGAACAGCATCCGTTACCGAAATATGGATATTCTTGAGGATGGATATGGGATCAATCTCATGCCTCTGGCAACCTTTGCAATGGAGGCTTATAAGGATGATCCATGTACTGCTTTTGAGATGAAGGGAGATGCCAATAACTATAGTATTCTGGAAGAAGAGCTTGGACGGAAAATGCACAAGGCTATTGCCATTATCCAGTTTAAGTTGGAGGGTCAGCTGATCCGCCGGCACAAAGAATTCCATATGGAAAATCGTTGTTTGCTTCATAGGATCGATCCGAAAAAGGGAATGATCACACTTCCGGACGGAAAAGAATATCCGCTGACCGATACATATTTTCCTACTATTGACTGGAAAAAGCCATATGAACTTACCACAGAGGAAAAGGATGTAATGGAACGCTTGGATTCCGCGTTCCGAAACTGCGAGAAACTGCAGAATCATGTCCGGCTTCTTCTGGACAAGGGAGGCCTTTATAAAACTTATAATGGAAATCTTCTGTTCCATGGAAGTATTCCGCTTAATGAGGATGGAAGTCTGAAAGAAGTCCAGATTTATGGAAAAACCTACAAAGGAAAAGAATTGTATGATGTTCTTGAGACTTATGTGCGCCGGGCGTTTTTCTCTGTAAATGAGGATGAAAAGCGTAAAGGCAGGGATATTATGTGGTATATCTGGGCAGCTCCGAATTCACCGCTGTTCGGAAAAGACAAGATGACCACCTTTGAACGTTATTTTATTAAAGATAAGGAAACACATAAAGAAGCTAAAAATGCCTACTATCATCTTCTGGAAAATGAGAATGTTGTAGATGATCTGCTCCGTGAATTTGAACTGGATCCGGAAAAAGGTCACATCATCAACGGGCATGTGCCGGTTCACCAGAGTGAGGGAGAGAGTCCTGTAAAATGCAATGGCAAAGTTCTTGTGATCGACGGCGGTTTTTCCAGACCATATCAGAAGGTTACGGGGATTGCCGGTTATACACTGGTTTATAATTCCTACGGGCTGATCCTGTCTGCTCATGAGCCTTTTACTTCTGCGGAAGAAGCGGTAGCCAAGGAGCAGGATATTGTTTCCAACAGGGTGGCAGTTCACTACAATAACAAACGTACTCTGGTCGGTGATACCGATACCGGAACTGCTCTGAAGGAAAGGATCAGTGAGCTGATCCAGCTTCTGGAAGCTTACAGAAAAGGTATCATCAAAGAGAAAAAATAAGCAGAATTGAGAAATACAAGAAGGGTTTCCTGTATGCTATAGTAAACAGAGGTAATGCAGATGAGAAAAAACAAAAGAAGAAAAAAACGGCTGAGAGCAGTTCTGATCCTGTTGATCATTCTGTTTATTCTGGCAGGACTGGGAGGGATGCTGTATGTTTCCCACAGGGATAAGGTGGAAAAAGAACAACGAAGAGAGGCCGCATTGGCTGCATTGGACAGTATTCCGGAGGTGACAGCAACTCCGGCAGCAACAGCAACACCGGTTCCGACAGCGACACCGACACCGTCATTGACACCGGTCCCGACAATCCTTCCGGCATTTGAACCGGAAAATTATCAAGGGATCTGGTACAGCGAAGACGGGCTGACAACGATCGATATTTATGATATCAGTCTGAAATCTGTTTCCTTTACCTATAAGAGAGTGAATGGAAAAGATCCTTCCATGACCGCAGAAGCAGATGTGACTGCAGAGGTAGCAGGAAATGCCACACAGTTCCGTTTTAAGGATTCCGAAGGGAATAAGGCAAAAGGAGAGTTTGTTTTCGATAAAAGTGGTGAGCTTTATGTGAAGGTAAAAACATATGAACGGGGAGAGGGATCTCTGACCTATCCGAAAACAGAGTCTATTATGACCCGGCAGGAGCCATCCCTGGAAGTATCCGAAAATTCCGAAGAAGATGCTTCCTATAATGAAAGCAACGAAAGTTCCTATGAACAGGAATCCTACAGCGAAAGCAGTGAAGATTCTTCTGATGAAAATACAGAAGAATATGAGATTCCCTACGGAGAAGAAGAAACCTATTATACGGAATGATCAAAAAAATAAAACACGGTAAAATAAAGAATCCCCGGATTTTGGCAATCAGGGAATCCCGATACAGGAATTCCCGAAACTGTTCCACATTTCCGGGGATCTCTTTATTTGATCATTTTTTTGCGGTCTGTGCGGCCGACGAGATAATCGATGCTGGTGTCGTAATAATTTGCCAGCCGGATAAGCATTTCGATAGGAATATTACGGGATCCCGTTTCATAATGGGAATAAGAACGCTGACTGATATGAAGAATCTCACTTAATTCTCTCTGGGACAGATCCGCGTCTGTACGTAAATCCTGAATACGCTGAAATTTCATTGTGCTCACCTCTTCTTTCTATTGAAAGTATAAAACAGAACGAAATGCACCCTTGCAAAAGAGAGCAAAATGGACTATACTAAATTTATTATCTTCTAAAATTCAGAAAATGTCTATCTGAAAATTCCCTTGTTTTTAACCAATGCGGATTTCAAATATCCGCCTGACCTGAAAAGACGAAAAGATGGAAGATCGGGATCCGTTTTTTTCGCAGAAAGGAATGTATTTGTTTGCGAGTGTTTTATCAGCAGCGATCTACGGAATGGAAGTACGTGAGATCCAGGTTGAGGCAGATGTCAGTGATGGTCTGCCCTCTTTTGCTATGGTAGGATTTCCCTCTGCCCAGGTGAGAGAGGCCCAGGAAAGAGTCCGGACTGCATTTAAGAACAACCGGCTTTGTCTGCCACCAAAAAAAGTAACTGTAAATTTTGCACCTGCCGATATGAAAAAGGAAGGAGCCGGTTTTGATCTGCCTGTGGCAGCTGCAGTACTTGCGGCTGCCGGAATTCTGGAACCGGATCTTCTGGAAGGAGTTATGATCGTAGGAGAGATCAGTCTGAATGGAGAGATCCATGGGGTTGCCGGAGTTTTGCCTCGGGTGATCCGCGCAAGAGAGCTGGGCTTACGCTTTTGTGTTATTCCGGAGGAAAATATCCGGGAGGGGAATCTGGTGAAGGATATGCCGGTGTTTGGAGTAAAAAGTCTGAATGACATGATCCGATGTCTGAGAGACCCAAACACTTATACAGCTGCGTATCAGGAAAAAGAAAAAACAGAAAATAAACCGGAAAAACCAAAGGTTGATTTTGCGGACATCTGCGGGCAGGAAGGAGCCCGGCGGGCAGCAGAGATCGCAGTAAGCGGTTTTCATAATATTCTTTTTATCGGACCGCCAGGATCCGGAAAGACCATGCTGGCAAGACGTCTGCCTACCATTATGCCGGAGATGACATTTGAGGAAAGCCTGGAGATCACCAAGGTATACAGTGTGGCAGGACTTCTCACGGAAAAAGATCCGCTGATCCGGCAGAGGCCTTTTCGAAGTCCGCATCATACCAGTTCCCCTCAGGCTTTGGCAGGTGGCGGCAGGATACCGGGGCCGGGGGAGATCACTCTTGCACACAGAGGTGTTCTTTTTCTGGATGAGATGCCGGAATTTTCCAGAAAAAGCCTGGAGATCCTGCGTCAGCCGCTGGAAGATAAGGAGATCCATCTGTCCAGAGCTGCCGGAACTTATATTTTTCCGGCCAGTTTTATGCTGGCGGCAGCGATGAATCCCTGTCCCTGCGGATTTTATCCGGATATGAACAGATGTCGCTGTACATCAGGGGAAATCACGCATTATCTTGGAAAGATCAGCCAGCCTCTCCTGGAGCGTATTGATATCTGTACAGAAGTTCCGGCAGTGAGTTTTTCAAAAATGAAAAAGAAAATTGCAGGGGAATCCTCTGCGCAAATAAGAAAGAGGGTGGAAGCAGTACAGGAGATCCAGAGAGAACGTTACAAAAAGGAAAAATTTTGCTTCAATGGGGAGCTTGACGGAAGAAAACTGGAAAAATACTGTGTAATGACGGGAGGGGCAGACAAACTTCTGGAGCAGGCATATGAGCAGTTTCAATTCAGTACCAGAGCATATCATAAGATCCTGAAAACAGCTAGGACCATCGCGGATATGGAATCTTCCGAAAAGATAAAGGAAGAACATATCTGCGAGGCGTTGGCTTACCGGGCATATGATAAGAAATACTGGTCATAAAACAGAAAAAAGGAAGGTATTTTATATGGAAGAAATACAGCAAACAAGGATCCGGTGTGCCCGGAAGGACAGTAGTGTTTATCCGGCAAGACTTAAGGAACTTCCCGGTATGCCAAAACAATTATATTACATTGGAAGCTTTCCGGATGATGCCAAACCTACAGCGGCGATCGTGGGAGCAAGGCTGTGCAGTCCTTACGGACGGATACAGGCCTTTAATTACGGAAAATTCTTAAGCGAACATGGGGTGCAGGTGATCAGCGGTATGGCGGCCGGCATTGATGCTGAGGGCCACAAGGGTGCCCTGGAAGGTGGTACCCCGACCTTTGCCGTGCTGGGAAATGGTGTGGACATCTGTTATCCTTCATCCAGCAGAGGTATTTACCGGAGGATCCCCGAAAAAAACGGAGGGATCATCAGCGAATATGAACCAGGTACCAAAGGCAGGGCATATTATTTTCCGGCAAGGAACCGGATCATCAGCGGACTGGCAGATCTGGTGCTTGTGGTGGAAGCAAAGGAAAAGAGCGGATCACTGATCACAGCTGCCTGTGCACTGGAACAGGGGAAGATGGTATACGCCATTCCGGGAGCGGTAAATGATGCGCTGAGCAGAGGCTGTCACAAGCTGATCTACGACGGAGCAGGAATTGCATACTCTCCGGAAATACTTCTGGATGAGTGGGGATTATCTGTGAAAAAAAAGACAAATTTGTCTGAAAAAAGCAAGTTGGGACTTGCAACGGATTTGGATTTGGTGTATAGTTGTCTCGATTTACGACCAAAAAATCTGGATCATATTATCAGAAAAACCGGTTTTTCACCGGGAAAAACAGCCGGGATCCTGGGACAGCTTATTTTGATGGGGCTTGTGAAGGAAACCGGGAGACAGTATTATATCAGACTTGAATAAATGCTTTTTTGCCCGGAGATTTAGCAGGAGTTTTTAAGCCGGACAGGAAGGCAGAATGAGATTAGGAGAGGTAAAATGGCCAAAAATCTGGTGATAGTAGAGTCACCTGCTAAAATGAAGACAGTAAAGAAATTTCTGGGGGCAAATTATACAGTAGAAGCGTCCAACGGTCATGTGAGGGATTTTCCCAAGAGCCAGTTTGGTATTGACGTGGACAATGATTTTGAACCGAAGTATATCACAATACGAGGAAAAGGTGAGCTTCTTGCAAAACTTCGTAAAGAAGCAAAAAAAGCAGATAAGATCTATCTTGCAACTGACCCTGACCGTGAGGGAGAAGCAATTTCCTGGCATCTGATGCAGGCTTTGAAGACAGATACTGCAAAGATGCACAGGATCACATTTAATGAAGTAACAAAAACAGCAGTTAAGGCGTCCATCAAGCAGGCCAGGGAACTGGACATGAATCTGGTAGATGCACAGCAGGCAAGGCGTATGCTGGATCGTATGGTAGGTTATACCATCAGTCCGCTGCTCTGGGCCAAGGTAAAAAGAGGTTTAAGTGCAGGCCGTGTACAGTCTGTGGCACTGCGTATCATCTGTGACAGAGAAGATGAGATCAATGCATTCATTCCTGAAGAATATTGGAGCCTGGAGGGTGAATTTCAGGTAAAGGGTGAGAAGAAACCGTTGACAGCCAAGTTCTATGGAACAGATAAAAAACTTCCGATCAGAAACCGGCAGGAAATGGATGAGATCCTGAAAAGTCTGGAAGACTGTAAATATGAGATCACAGAAGTAAAAAAAGGTGAGAGGATCAAAAACGCTCCCCTTCCGTTTACCACAAGTACTCTGCAGCAGGAAGCTGCCAAGACACTGAATTTTTCTACGCAGAAGACTATGCGCCTGGCACAGCAGTTATATGAAGGTGTGGATGTAAAAGGCAGTGGTACGGTAGGTCTGATCTCCTATCTGCGTACAGATTCTACTCGAATTTCAGAGGAAGCAGATGCAGCAGCAAGAACTTATATTTCTGAGCAGTATGGTTTGGATTATGTTTCTCAGACAGAGAAGGCGATCAAAAACGGACAGAAGATACAGGATGCTCATGAGGCGATTCGTCCTACAGATATTGCGAGGACACCAGTTCTGGTGAAGGAATCCCTGACCAGGGATCAGTTCCGTTTATATCAGCTGATCTGGAGACGTTTTGCGGCGAGCAGAATGGCACCGGCACGTTATGAGACCACGTCTGTCAAGATCGGAGCAGGTGAGTATGTGTTCACGGTTGCAGCATCCAAGGTTGCCTTTGATGGCTTTATGTCTGTGTACACAGAAGAGGGCGATGACAAAAAGGGCAATGTTTTAAGTCAAAGTCTGGAAAAGGGTATGGAGCTGAAGCTGAAAGAACTGAAGCCGGAGCAGCATTTTACACAGCCGCCGGCACATTACACAGAGGCTTCACTTGTAAAGACTATGGAAGAGCTTGGAATCGGACGTCCAAGTACGTATGCGCCGACCATCACAACGATCATCAGCAGACGCTATGTATCCAAGGAACAGAAAAATCTTTACGTCACAGAGCTTGGAGAGGTTGTTAATAATATTATGAAACAGGCTTTTCCAAGTATTGTGGATGTAAACTTTACAGCAACTATGGAGGGGCTTTTGGACTGCGTGGAAGCAGGTACCGTACAGTGGAAAACGGTTGTACGTAACTTCTATCCGGATCTGAAGCATGATGTGGATGAGGCTGAGAAAGAGCTTGAGAAAGTTGATATACAGGATGAGGTTACGGATGTGATCTGCGACAACTGTGGCCGCAACATGGTGATCAAGTACGGTCCTCATGGAAGATTTCTTGCATGCCCCGGATTTCCGGACTGCCGTAATACAAAACCATATTATGAGAAGATCGGTGTTGCATGTCCGAAGTGCGGCGGCGAAATTGTCATGAAAAAAACGAAAAAAGGCAGAAAATATTACGGATGTGAGAATAATCCGGAATGTGATTTTATGTCCTGGCAGAAACCTTCTGCAAAGAAATGTCCGAAATGTGGTAATTATATGCTCGAAAAGGGAAATAAGCTGGTTTGCAGCCAGGAAACCTGCGGATATGTGGAACAAAAACCAAAAGATGAAGATTGATTGAATAAATGCTTTTCTATTAATTTTCAGAAAATCCCGTTAAAAATAAAAAAAATATAAAAATGTCTTGTAAATTTCCAGAATAACGTGTAATATTAGACTAGAAAAACGATTTCTTTCAAGGTACGAAAGTGAAAGGAGGAAAAATGAGCGTTCAGTTGCTAGATAAAACTAGAAAAATCAATAAGCTTCTGCATAACAGCAGCTCAAGCAAGGTAGTGTTTAACGACATTTGCCAGGTGCTCATGGAAACCTTAAGTTCCAATATCCTGGTACTCAGTAAGAAAGGTAAGGTTCTGGGAGTCAGTATCTGCCCGGGTGTGGATGAGATCACAGAGCTGATCGATGACAAGATCGGCGGACATATCGACCCGTTATTGAATGAGAGATTTCTTGGTGTTCTTTCCACAAAGGAGAATGTCAATCTCCAGACACTTGGCTTTGAGCATGTACCCGGAAATTATCAGGGAATCGTGAATCCGATCGATATTGCAGGTGAGAGACTGGGAACGTTATTCATGTACCGCAATGATCATCCCTATGATATTGAGGATATTATCGTCAGCGAGTATGGTACAACAGTTGTTGGCCTGGAAATGATGCGTGCGGTTCATGACGAGAACGCAGAAGAAGACAGAAAACAGCAGATCGTTAAATCGGCATTCAGTACACTGTCCTTCTCAGAACTTGAGGCGATCATCCATATTTTTGATGAGCTGGATGGGGATGAGGGTATCCTGGTTGCCAGCAAGATCGCTGACCGTGTAGGTATCACCAGATCCGTGATCGTAAATGCACTGCGTAAATTCGAGAGTGCAGGTGTGATCGAATCCCGTTCATCCGGTATGAAGGGAACTTACATTAAAGTTCTTAATGAAGTGATCTTTGATGAGCTTGAGGAGATAAAAGCACAGAGAAGCAAGAAGGCATAATGTGATCAGCACTGTCAGATGCTTGATATAAGATAAAGAACGTGACAAAAGAGACTTCCCGCTATCGTGGGAGTCTCTTTTTTGTCTGTTTCATAAAATCAAAATAAATAATGAAATTAAGAAAACGAGAGAAAACAAGAGTATAAAAGAGATAAAATCAGAATAATATAGAAAAACCATATCTTAAAAGGGTTGCGAAAATATGTGAAATTCACTAATATAGCCATAGTGATTAGCACTCGTATAAAGTGAGTGCTAGCAGACGAAGATGGAACTTATAAAGGAGGAACATAGATCATGAAGTTAGTACCTTTAGGCGACAGAGTAGTATTAAAACAGGTTGAAGCAGAAGAGACAACAGCATCCGGAATCGTGCTTCCGGGACAGGCACAGGAGAAACCACAGCAGGCAGAGGTCATTGCAGTTGGACCTGGCGGAGTTGTAAACGGAAAAGAAATAAAAATGGAAGTAGAAGTCGGAAATACTGTTATCTATTCCAAATATGCAGGAACAGAAGTAAAGATGGATGGAACTGATTATATTATTGTAAAGCAGGAAGATATCCTGGCAATCATTAAATAATATAAACATCTTATCGTATATCAATATAAATAGGAGGTCATTTTATCATGGCAAAAGAGATCAAATACGGCGCAGAAGCAAGAGCAGCACTTGAAGCTGGTGTAAATAAACTTGCAGATACAGTAAGAGTAACACTTGGACCGAAAGGAAGAAATGTAGTACTTGACAAATCTTTCGGTGCTCCGCTTATCACAAACGATGGTGTTTCCATTGCAAAAGAGATCGAGCTTGAGGACGGATTCGAGAATATGGGTGCTCAGATCATCAAAGAGGTTGCATCCAAGACAAACGATGTAGCTGGTGATGGTACTACAACAGCAACCGTGCTTGCACAGGCAATGGTACATGAGGGAATGAAGAACCTGGCAGCAGGAGCGAACCCGATCATCCTCAGAAAAGGAATGAAAAAAGCAACAGATGTTGCAGTAGAAGCAATCAAGAACATGAGCCAGGCAATCAACGGAAAAGCTCAGATCGCTAATGTAGCCGCAATCTCTGCAAGTGATGAGCAGGTTGGACAGCTGGTTGCAGACGCTATGGAGAAGGTTTCCAAGGATGGTGTTATCACTGTTGAGGAGTCCAAGACCATGCATACAGAGCTTGACCTTGTTGAAGGTATGCAGTTTGACCGTGGATATATTTCCGCATACATGTCTACAGATATGGAGAAGATGGAGGCAACTCTTGATGATCCGTATATTCTGATCACAGATAAGAAGATCAGCAACATCCAGGAGATCCTTCCGCTTCTTGAGCAGGTTGTTCAGGCTGGTGCAAAGCTTCTCATCATTGCAGAAGATGTTGAGGGTGAGGCTCTCACAACCCTGATCGTTAACAAACTGAGAGGAACCTTCCAGGTAGTAGCTGTTAAAGCACCTGGCTATGGTGATAGAAGAAAAGAGATGCTTCAGGATATCGCGATCCTGACAGGCGGACAGGTGATCTCTGACGAGCTCGGTCTTGATCTGAAGGAAGCTAAAATGGAGCAGCTCGGACGTGCAAAATCCGTTAAGGTTGCAAAAGAGAATACAGTTATCGTTGACGGCCTTGGCGATAAAGATGCCATCGCAAAACGTGTTGCTCAGATCCGTGCGCAGATCGAGGAGACAAAATCCGAGTTTGATAAAGAAAAACTTCAGGAAAGACTTGCAAAACTGGCAGGCGGCGTAGCTGTTATCCGTGTAGGTGCTGCTACTGAGACAGAGATGAAGGAAGCAAAGCTTCGTCTTGAGGATGCTCTTGCAGCAACAAGAGCAGCTGTTGAGGAAGGTATCATCGCAGGCGGCGGATCTGCTTACATCCATGCTTCCAAAGAGGTTGCAAAACTTGCAGCAACACTTGAGGGAGATGAGAAGACAGGTGCTTATGTGATCCTGAAAGCCCTTGAGGCTCCGTTGTTCCACATTGCTGCAAACGCAGGACTGGAAGGCGCTGTTATCATCAACAAGGTAAGAGAGTCTGAGGTAGGTACAGGCTTTGATGCTCTGAATGAGAAATATGTAAACATGGTTGAAAATGGAATCCTTGATCCTGCAAAGGTTACAAGAAGTGCACTTCAGAACGCAACAAGTGTTGCATCTACACTTCTTACAACAGAGGCTGTAGTTTCTACGATCAAAGAGGATACTCCTGCTCCGGCACCAAACCCGGGAATGGGAATGATGTAATTTCAAGCAGGCAGGTAAATAATTTACAAAATGAGAGGGCCTGCGTCATGGACGCGGCTCTCTTTTTGTGTTATAATCAAAAGAAATCAGTAAATTACGAAAGGAAGAAGCAAATGAGTGACTTATATTCAGAACTTCTGGTAAAGAAGAAACAGACAGGGAAGGATCTTGCTATAAAATACGGTCTTATTGCACTGACCGTGATCATGGTTCTGGGAGGTCTGGTGCTGAATGCACTTCTTCTGGTTCCGGCTATCGCTCTTGGTGTTGCATGCTATTTTGTAATTCCGAAAACAGACCTGGAATATGAATATCTGTTTGTTAACGGGGAACTGGATATTGATATGATCATGTCCAAGTCAAAGAGGAAAAGAGTAAAATCACTTCAGCTTGCGGAGGCTGATCTTGTGGCACCTCTGAAATCCCACAGAATGGATTATTACAACGGAAATCAGAAGATGAAAACCATAGACTTTTCCTCAGGTATTGAGGATCATAAGCGCTATGCCATGATCGTAAGAGACAGCGGAGAAACCTGCAAGGTGATCCTGGAGCTGGATGATGAACTTGCCAATACCATGAAAAATTCTGCACCGAGTAAAGTTTTTTTGGATTGACATGAATCTTGTTTTTTGTTACACTAGTTCACAAATTTAAAATATCTTACACAAAGGGAGGAAATGCAATGGGTACTATTATTGGTGAAGGCATTACGTTTGATGATGTCCTGCTGGTTCCGGCTTATTCTAAAGTAATTCCGAATCAGGTTGATGTTTCAACGTATTTAACCAAGAAAGTAAAGCTGAATATCCCCATGATGAGTGCGGGAATGGACACAGTTACAGAGCACAGAATGGCAATTGCTATGGCCAGACAGGGTGGTATCGGTATCATTCACAAGAATATGTCCATTGAGGCACAGGCAGAAGAGGTTGACAAAGTTAAACGTTCTGAGAACGGTGTTATCACCGATCCATTTTATCTTTCAGCAGAGCATACACTGAAGGATGCCAATGATCTGATGGCGAAATACCGTATTTCCGGTGTTCCGATCACAGAAGGCAGAAAACTGGTAGGTATTATCACAAACCGTGATCTTAAATTTGAGACAGATTTCAGCAGAAAGATCAAGGAGTGCATGACTTCAGAAGGACTGATCACAGCTAAGGAAGGAATCACACTTGAGGATGCCAAGAAGATCCTTGCGAAATCCCGTAAGGAGAAATTACCCATTGTAGATGATGACTTTAATTTAAAAGGACTCATTACCATCAAGGATATCGAGAAACAGATCAAGTATCCGCTTGCAGCCAAGGATGCACAGGGAAGACTTCTCTGTGGTGCTGCGGTTGGCATCACAGCAAATGTGCTTGCACGTGTTGATGCGCTTGTGAAGGCTAATGTAGATGTGATCATAATTGATTCTGCACATGGTCATTCAGAAAACATTTTAAAAGCAGTCCGCGAAATCAAGGCAACATATCCGGAGCTTCAGGTAATCGCAGGTAATGTTGCAACAGGCGAAGCTACCAAGGCTCTGATCGAGGCTGGAGTAGATGCAGTTAAAGTTGGTATCGGACCGGGATCTATCTGTACAACACGTGTTGTTGCAGGTATTGGTGTTCCGCAGGTTACTGCAGTTATGGATTGTTATGAAGTGGCTAACAGCTACGGAATCCCGATCATTGCAGACGGCGGTATCAAATATTCCGGAGATATCACCAAGGCCATCGCAGCAGGTGCCAATGTCTGCATGATGGGAAGCATGTTCGCAGGATGCGATGAGAGCCCGGGAACATTCGAACTTTATCAGGGAAGAAAATATAAAGTGTATCGTGGAATGGGATCTATCGCAGCTATGGAGAATGGCAGCAAGGATCGTTATTTCCAGGAGAATGCAAAGAAGCTTGTGCCGGAGGGTGTTGAGGGTCGTGTTGCGTATAAAGGACATGTTGAGGATACCGTATTCCAGCTGATCGGTGGTTTAAGATCCGGTATGGGTTACTGTGGAGCAGAGAATATTGAGAAGCTTAAGACAACAGGCAGATTCATCAAGATTTCAGCTGCATCTCTTAAAGAGTCACATCCACATGACATCCACATCACAAAAGAGGCTCCAAACTACAGTGTAGATGAATAATAAAGGAAAAAAAGGTAAGACCGGTAAAAAGTCACCCAGGCCGTCCCATAGCGGGCGGCCTGTTTCCGTAAAGAAAACTTCCTCCGGGTCTTCCAGAAGAAAAAAGAAGTCTTTGAGAAAAAAGAACCCGATCAAGATCCTGCAGAGGATTGTGCTGATATGTATCATTGTGATCGTTGCTTTTGCTGCGTGTGCGTTAGGATACGCATTTTTTGAGATGCGCATGGAACAGAGTGAAACTCAGTCCGGACAGGAAGAGATATCCGGGAATGCCAGCGGAAATGGCGGACCGGAACAATGGCAGGCAGAAGGAGCACCTTTTATTGATGTGGAGCTTCTGACACCGAATTCCTATTCCAGACCACAGATTTCTATGGAACAGGTAAATTATATAGCCATTCATTATACGGCCAATCCGGGATCTACTGCCGTATCCAACCGGAATTATTTTGAAAATCTTGCGACAACGCAGGACAACAAAGTCAGCAGTCATTTTGTGGTAGGGTTGGAGGGAGAAGTGGTACAATGTATTCCCACTTCGGAAATATCCTATGCCACAAATTCCAGAAATGTAGATACCATATCCATTGAATGCTGCCATCCGGATGAAACAGGGCAGTTTAATACAGCAACCTATGATTCAGCGGTAAAGCTGACAGCGTGGCTTTGTACACGCTTTGGACTGACTTCGGATCAGGTGATCCGTCATTATGATGTCACAGGTAAAGACTGTCCGAAGTATTACGTGGAAAATCCCGATGCATGGATCCAGATGAAATCAGACATTGCAGCACAGATCCAGACAGATTATGCATTACGGGGGAAATAAAGTGTTACTGTTTATTTTGTGAGCAACAAGAAGTCTGGAAAAATAATTTCTGAAAATAGGGGCTTGAAAATTAAGAAGAAGTATTGTAGTATAACAGCAGAAGCTGCATGACTGGCGGAAAGTAGGATTACCTACAGGGAGTGCAGTGAAGTGAGAAGCCGACCGCCTGGGCAGCCTGATAAGGGGTGTCCAGGCGGTTTTTTGTTACCGTTCATATCCTGGGATAAGCCCCGGGCCTTACATTAGACAAGGAGGACTGTGAAAAATGACGACATTTTCACTTGAAAAAGAACTGAAAGAAAATTCCTATCCGGGAAGAGGAATTGTGATCGGACGTTCCGCTGACGGGAAACATGCAGTTACTGCATATTTTATTATGGGAAGAAGCGAGAACAGCAGAAACCGTATTTTTGTTGAGGATGGGGAAGGAATCCGTACACAGGCTTTTGATCCGTCCAAGCTTACAGACCCGAGCCTGATCATTTATGCACCGGTACGTGTCCTTGGAAATAAGACCATCGTAACAAACGGTGATCAGACAGATACGATCTATGAGGGAATGGACAGACAGCTCACCTTTGAACAGTCTCTCCGCAGCAGAGAGTTTGAGCCGGATGCGCCGAACTATACACCTCGTATTTCAGGCGTTCTTCATGTTGAAAACGGTAAATTCAATTATGCGATGTCTATTTTAAAGAGCAATAACGGAAATCCGGATTCCTGTCTTCGTTATACATTCGCCTATGAGAATGCGGCGGCAGGACAGGGACGTTTTATCCATACTTATAAATGCGATGGAAATCCACTTCCAAGTTTCGAGGGAGAGCCGAAGCTGGTAGAGATCCCAAACGATATTGATGAGTTTGCGGATCTCCTCTGGAAGAGCCTGAACCAGGATAATAAAGTTTCTCTCTTTGTTCGTTTTATTGACATTGAGACAGGAAATTATGAATCCAGGATTGTAAACAAGAATAAATAAGAAAATAGGGATATCACAGAGAACGGAGGAGCTTTTTCATGAAAGAATTACAGTTAAAATACGGATGTAACCCAAATCAGAAACCATCAAAGATCTATATGGCAGATGGAAGTGAGCTTCCGATCCAGGTACTCTCCGGAAGACCGGGATACATCAACTTCCTGGATGCCTTTAATGGCTGGCAGCTGGTACGTGACCTTAAGAAAGCAACCGGACTTCCGGCAGCAACTTCATTTAAGCATGTATCTCCGGCAGGTGCTTCCATCGGACTTCCGCTGAATGAGACACTGGCAAAGATCTACTGGGTAGGTGATATGGACTGGAAGAATTTTTCCCCGCTTGCATGTGCGTATGCAAGAGCAAGAGGTGCAGATCGTATGTCATCATTTGGTGATTTTATTTCTCTTTCTGATGTCTGCGACAAAGATACCGCAATGCTGATCAAGAGAGAGGTTTCTGATGGTGTGATCGCACCAGGATATACAGAGGAGGCTCTTGAAATTCTGAAGCAGAAGAAAAAAGGCAATTACAATGTGATCCAGATCGATGAAAACTATGTTCCGGAACCTTTGGAGCACAAACAGGTATTTGGAGTCACTTTTGAGCAGGGCCGCCAGGAGCTGGCAATTGATGATACGCTGATCTCCAATATTGTAACAGAGAATAAAGAGCTTACGGAAGAAGCCAAGAGAGATATGAAGGTTTCTCTGATCATCCTGAAATATACACAGTCCAATTCTGTATGCTTTGTTAAGGACGGACAGGCTATCGGCGTTGGTGCAGGACAGCAGTCCCGTGTACATTGTACACGCCTTGCAGGCCAGAAAGCAGATAACTGGTATCTCCGTCAGTGTCCGAAAGTACTGGAGCTTCCGTTTAAAGACACGATCACACGTGCGGAGAGAGATAATGCCATTGATGTTTACATTGGTGAGGAATATATGGATGTCCTTGCAGATGGTGCATGGGAAAAGACATTCACAGAGAAGCCGGAAGTGTTCACAAAAGAAGAGAAGAGAGCATGGCTGGATGGTCTTACCGGCGTGACACTGGGATCCGATGCATTCTTCCCGTTCAGTGATAATATCGAGCGCGCATATAAGAGCGGTGTAAAATATATTGCAGAGCCGGGTGGATCTGTACGTGATGACGCAGTTATCGATACATGTAATAAGTATGGAATGGTGATGGCATTTACAGGAATCCGCCTTTTCCACCACTAAAAGATATATATCATGACCATGATAAGCGGCTGAAATAAAAGATAAAAAATATAAAGTCCCGAATCTGAATTTCTGGAAAAAAGAAATCAGATTCGGGACTTTTTGATTGAAGAAGGATAGTTTTCAACAGGCTGTGAATATCCATATGATTGAAAGCAGGTATAAATCAGCAAAAAAAAAGAACTCTGAAAAACAGAGTTCTGAAGAGCGATAGACGGGGCTCGAACCCGCGGTCTCGACCTTGGCAAGGTCGCGCGTTACCAACTACGCCACTATCGCATATGCCTTATCGCCTCAAGCATTTCCCTCAGCGACAAGACATATATTAGCATAGATTTTATATTCTGTCAAATGTTTTTTGGAATTTTTTTGAAATTATATACAACATATAAAGTTTATTCCAGACATCTGAAACAGACCTTGTATATGAGAATATTTCGGTGGCTTATGAGTTATTGTCTAAGTGGTAATAGCGCAAAACATGATCCGGATAGTATTGGTCACCATAGTCCCATGGACCTGCAGGATCGTGAAGGGGATCATCTTCATCACGTTGTGTGTTGCCGCTTGCTATCTGGGCAAAGGCCTGGGCACTTTGGGCCGTCCACACAGTCTGATCGTTCTCCTCCAGATAAGCAAAATAGGAATCGGCTCCGAAATTATATGCCTGCAGAGCCAGACGGATTTTGGAAAGATCAGTCGGACCGGTACAGCCGGCTTTATCCAGAGCATATTTCAGTTCCTGGATGCCACAGGAAATAGAGTAAGAAGGATCTGTGATACCATTGGGCTGCTGAGGATATCTGGCATTGTAGGCTCCTTCTGAGGACTGCATGGGATCGGTACCCTGTCCGGAGCTTTCCTGCATCATCACAGCCAGGAGCAGGTCTACATAGTCGGACATATCATATTGTGCTGCTTCGCTGGAAACCTCATCGCGATAAGCTTCACAGGCTGCATTGATCTGATGGGTTTCCTCCTGCCTGCCGGAAAATCCGGGAAAACGCAGAAGGATACAGCCCACGATCAGCAGAAAAAGACATGTCAGAAAGATCTTTTGCCTGCGTACCTGCTGTACACGGAGTCTGTGGCGCTGTTTTTTAGTAAGGGTTGGTTTCTTGTGTTTTGTATTCATATATGTATTGTATCCGTTACGGATAGATTTGACCAGTTAAAAAATATGATCTTTTTGTTAAAAATTTCTGAAGACTGTCCTGTGAAATTGCAAAATATGATCTGATATGCTATGATAGTCGGGACAAACCGTAGAATGCCGGAAAAAAGGAGGCAAGATTTCATGCGAAAAAAGCTTCTGGCAGTTATTTTATGTGCTTCTATGCTTTTCCCTGCATCAGTATCTGCAGAGGTATTGGGATATGAAGCAACATTGGATACATATACACAGGAGAAAAAAACACCTCAGCAGTTTCAGATCGATGATGGGGCGGGAAATACAGTAAATGTTTTGGCGAAGAGTGATACGCTTTATGTTACAGCGAAAAATACGGAAATCCGGTCCAATCCGGGAGACAGTGGTACAGAGCTGCGTTCTGTGATCCTGGGAACGAAACTTGAAAGAGTTGCAGTCTGTGACAATGGCTGGAGCAAGGTGACCTTCCAAAAGAAAGGTGAGGACAAGATCATCGGTTATGTTTCGGACAGCGTGCTCAGTGATACAGAGATCGTAAATAAATTTACGGATACAGTTACAGCGGCACAGGACAGTGATATCCTGGATTATCCCGGCAAGAAAGACGGAGAGGTTGTAGGAGAGGTCCTTCAGGATGATGAGTTGAAAAGAACAGGTACGGTAGATGCTGATGCTATCTGGAGCAGGATCGTTTACACAGATGACAGTGGTTCAGATCACGTCGGATATATTCCGACCAGCTGTCTGGAAGGTTATCAGGCTACGGAAGTGGCCAAGGCAGAGCAGGAAAAGAACACAAAAGCAGGATCCCTTACCAAGAGTTCAGGGGAGGGGATTTTTGCGGATGCAGTGGATGGTGTAACTTCCACAGGTGGTTCCGGAAGTACCGCAGCTGGCGTACAGATCGGAACGCCGGTATCAGTATCTTCTGACGCGACACTGAAACCACTGGGAACATTCCGGATCACGCATTATTGTCCGTGCAGCATCTGCTGCGGACCATGGGCGAATGGAATTACTTCCACAGGAGTAACGGCCACTACCAACCGTACGATCGCAGTGGATCCGAGTCAGATCCCATACGGTTCCAAAGTAGTGATCAATGGCCAGGTTTATGTTGCAGAGGACTGTGGAGGAGCAATCCGGACCAATTGTATCGACGTATATGTGGCAACACATTCCGAAGCAGAGCAGAAGGGTGTGTTTTATACAGAAGTATATTTGCTTCAGTGATCAGAAAAAGACTGCTGTAGATTCCATTCCATAAGGGATTTGCAGCAGTTTTTTTGTATAAAAAAACTCTGACCAGCAGAGGCTATTCTGCGATCAGAGTAAAAAAATAATGCCCAGAGCCGGAATCGAACCAGCGACACGAGGATTTTCAGTCCTCTGCTCTACCAACTGAGCTATCTGGGCATGTCTCTTTCGAGTACTTTGTTACTTTAACACATTTATGTAGAGAATGCAAGGGAAAAATAAAAAAAACAGATGTTTTTCTGAAAAATCTGATTTTCAAAAAAACATCTGCAATATTATGGCTACAGATTTATCTGGCAGCAAGATAGATTTTTTCCATATCTTTCATGTTCAGCTGTTTGAACACACCGATGGTACGGGTGTCTTCAAAGCTGCATTTAAACGCCAGATCATGGATTTCTTTTTCTGTAAGATCAAGACCAAGCTCATGAAGGCTGGTAGGCATCTGGATGGAACGGAAATAATCTTCCATGGCTTCTATGCCGGCAAGAGCAGTTTTGTTGAAGTCGGTACTGCAGGGAATGTCAAAGATATTGACTGCAAACTGGGCAAAGCGTTCCGGATTTGCATCATAAACGTAACGTGCCCAGCTTCCCCACAAAGCGGCAAGACCGGCTCCGTGAGCCACATCGTAGGTGCCGCCCAGTTCATGCTCCAGCTGGTGACAGGCCCAGTCACCACCGCCGGTTCCGCAGCCGGTAAGTCCATTGTGGGAAAGGCTGCCGGCCCACATGATCTCTGCCCGTGCAGTATAATTATCCGCCTCCTTCATCAGGATCCGGGAGTTATAGATCACGGTCTGCATCAGAGATTCGCTGATACTGTCAGTGATCTCCATGGTTTCGATATTTACAAAGTACCGTTCCATAGTATGCATCAGGATATCCACACAGCCGCTTTCGGTTTGATATTGCGGCAGGGTATAGGTGAGGCGGGGATTTAAAATAGCAAAACGTGGGCGGCACAGATCGTTGCGGGCACTACTCCGTTTCAGCCAGCCCTCTTCATTGGTGATCACACAGGATCCGCTCATTTCATTTCCGGAAGCTGCGATCGTCAGGATAACGCCTACAGGAAGACAGGCTTTTGGGGTTTCGGTGCGGAGAAAAAAGTTCCATACATCTGTATCCGGATTGGCAAGTCCATAGCCGATGGCCTTACAGGAATCAATAACGCTGCCACCGCCAACAGCCAAAAGAAAATCAACCTGTTCTTTGCGGCAAAGCTCAATACCCTCACGTACCTTAGAGAGACGGGGATTGGGAACCACACCGCCAAGAGTGACATAGGAGATACCAGCTTCATCCAGAGAAGATCGGATCTCATCGATCAGACCGGAGCTTACTGCACTGTGGCTGCCATAATGGATCAGTACTTTGCTGCAGTTCTGCTCTTTTAGAACAGTGCCGATCTTAAGGTGTGTATCTTTCCCGAAAATAACCCGGGTAGGGGTAAAATATTCAAAATTTCTCATAGAGATTAGGCTCCTTTTTATGATCCCGCAGGGGTATCATCTTGGTTCATTTAATTGGTTTAAAGACGTTATAATAATAGCATAGAAGAGAAACAGACGCAAATAAAAGCTATTGAAAAAAGGTGTAATTTTTGGGGAATGTGGTATAATGACTTCTGTGAAGGAAAAGTGACCTGATCACAGAAACAGACCAATGCGAAGCGTATATTATAGAACAGATCCAAATGAAGAAGAAAGCAGGTGTCTGAAATGGAGAATATCATTATCATAGGAGCAGGTCCGGCCGGGATCTCGGCAGCACTTTATGCGGCAAGGGGAAATATGAATCCGCTGATTATAAATACAGGGATCGGTTCACTGGAAAAAGCAGAGAAGATCGAGAATTATTACGGACTGGAGCAGCCATTGTCCGGCAGAGAGCTTTTTGAAAGAGGTCTTGCCCAGGCAAGAGCACTTGGAGTACGGATCCTGGATGCCCAGGTTGTGGGAATGGGTGGTTTTGATACTTTTGAGGTGAAAACTACCGCAGGAGATTTTGAGGCACGCAGTGTGATCCTGGCAACCGGAAGCAGGAGAGCTTCTGCCAGGATTCCGGGAGTAAAGGAATTTGAGGGAAAAGGTGTCAGCTACTGCGCAGTATGTGACGCATTTTTTTACAGAGGAAAAGAAGTGGCAGTGCTTGGAAGCAGTGATTTTGCTCTTCATGAAGCAGAAGAACTTTCTCATACCGCTTCCCGTGTGACGATCTTTACAGATGGAAAGAAACCGGAATTTTCAAGAGAAAATCCGCTTCCGGTTAATACCATGAAGATCCAGGCAATCGAAGGGGATGAACGTGTTTCAGGCATCCGCCTGAAAAGTGATGTGTCCATGCAGGAGGCAGGTGCCGGAGAAGATTCTTTTGTGCCGGCAGAGGGAGTCTTTGTAGCGCTTGGTACAGCCGGAAGCTCGGAGATGGCCCGCCAGATCGGAGCGGAACTGAATGAAAAAGGAAATATCCGGGTCAATGAAGAGATGGAGACTACAGTTCCGGGGCTGTATGCAGCAGGTGATTGCACCGGTGGACTTCTCCAGGTGGCAAAAGCTGTTCATGACGGTGCCCAGGCAGGACTTTCCGCCTGTCGGTATGTGCGGAAGCTTTTGAAAGCGGAGGCATAAGCTGAAATTAAAAAAAACAAATACAGGATCAAGGAGGAATTTTATCATGGCAAAAGTTTTTACAACAGACAATTTTGAAACTGAGGTATTAAATGCAGAAAAGCCGGTACTGGTAGATTTTTGGGCAACCTGGTGCGGACCATGCAGACGTCAGGCTCCGGTCGTGGAAGAGCTTGCAGAAGCCGGATATGAGGTTGGCAAGGTTGACGTAGACAAAGAGCCATCACTGGCACAGCAGTACAAGATCATGAGTATCCCCACACTGCTGGTATTCAAAGAAGGAAAAGAGACCGCACGTTTTGTGGGACTGACATCAAAGACAGAGCTTGAGGCAGCGCTTCAGTAACCAAAACAGAAAACAGAAAAAACAGATACAGCTCTGGGAACCGAAACGGTTTCCGGAGCATTGTTGGTTTACTGAAAATTTTAGACAAGGGTAAATAAAAATATGGATGAGAAAATAATAAAAAAGAATGCAGTGCCTGTGATCGCGGCAATGATCACAGCGCTGGCCTTTTCTTTTACGGGCCTTCCAATGGATGGAAATACTTCTGTAGAAAAAATGAGCGATGTTTATAATGGATTGGGATGCACGAGCTTGCTTGCATGGATCCTGCTTCTTATTTTATACGTGAAAGGATGGGAGGGCTACCGGAAATACAGAAACTGGCAGGCACATGTTTTGGCAGTGATCTTTTCGGCGGGAATGCTTCTTGGAACTTCTTATTTTACAAATGGAAACTGGGATTTTCTGTTTGGCGCAAAGAAACAGATCCTGATCTCAGCCGGATGCTTTATAGGATTTTATATTATCTGTGATATGGGAATCACTTATTTCTGGAGGATTCCTGAGATGGAGTTTTTCCGAAAGGCCTGCGGGCGTATCCCGGCCAGAGAGGAAGAAGTAATGTGGTTCCGCCTGGCAAAGATATCTATGATCATTGGATGGACACCGTTTATCCTGGCGTTTCTCCCAGGCTCGATCCCGGCGGATGGATTTCGGCAGCTGGATGTATTTTTGGGAGCTATGCCGCTGGACAATCATCATCCATGGGTCCTGACGATGATCATGGGTGGACTGCTGACACTTGGAAAAACTATCTGGTGTTATAATTTTGGAGTATTTTTGATCGTCATTGTGTTTACTTCTGTGGAAATCTGGTGTTACAGTGCGGTAGTCCGCTATCTGTACAGATGGAAGGCTCCAAAATGGATACTTTTTGGTACTGTTCTGCTGTTTGCATTTGTTCCCATATTTGGAAGCTATGCCCAGGCAGTGATCAAAGATGGATTATATGCGGCAGTCATTACTTTGTATTTTGCAGTGTATATAGATATTTGTCATTCCTTTTCCAAGAGAAAGGCAGTATATTTATTTCTTCTGGGAATCAGTGTTTGTCTTACCCGAAATAATGGCATTCATCTGGTCCTGCCTTCTTTGATCCTTTTGTTTTTCTTCCTGGTAAAGGGAGCGAGGAAATATGCATTTATTGTGGCTGTCTGTGTTTTTGCCTGCTATCTGGGCGTAGAAAAGGGGGCAGCACCTGCCCTTGGCGTGGCACCTGGATCCCGATGTGAAATGCTTTCGGTACCGTTTCAGCAGACTGCCCGATATCTGAGAGAATATCCGGATGATGTAACCGCAAGTGAGAAGAAAGCGATCAACAGGATCCTGGATTATGATGTTCTTGCCGAGAAGTATAATCCGGAACTGTCGGATCCTGTGAAAATTACATTCAGGTTCAGAGATGATGATAATGATCCTAAATTGGATGGATACATGAACGATTATTTTAAAGCCTGGTTTGCCATGTTCCGTCGTCATCCGGGAGTATATGTCCAGGCGACATTGAATAACACCTATAGCTATAATGATCCGTTCCATATGGGAAGAGGACAGCAGGGCGTGTACCGGTTTTACATAGATAAACTGTATCAGAAAAAATCCGGGATCGATGTCAGCTATGTGGGCCCAAAAAAGATCCAGTATCTATTCAAGCTTTATGATGAATTATGGATGCGTGCACCTGGGCTGGGACTTATCTTAAGTGCAGGAACGTATACCTGGCTTACTCTGTTGCTGATGGGGTATCTTCTGGTGAAGAAACAATGGAAAAAACTCCTAATCTTTGCCATACCGGTGCTGAATATACTGATATGTCTTGTGTCTCCTGTAAATGGGATGATCCGTTATATGTGGCCGGTAATGACTATTATGCCGATGCTGTTCTGGTGGATCCTGCAGCCGGCACCTAAAACATCTTCAAATTAAAAAGTATTCATCATTTCATAAAGACGTCTTTTATCCAGAATGCGGATCGATCCCCGTGAGATCTGGATAGAGCCGTCTTTATTCATTTTTTTAAGGCTGCGGCTGACAGCTTCTCTGGCACTTCCGATGGAGCGGGCGATGGCTTCCTGTGTGAGAGCGAGCTCATCGGAACCGGTATCTGCAGCTTCATCCAGAAGAAAGGCTGCGATCCGCTGAGTCAGGGTCATAAAAAATGTCCGTTCGATTCCTGCGATCACATCTGAGAAATGTTCAGTTGTCCGTTTGTAGATGAAATTTTCCAGATAGATATTGTTTTTCATCAGCCGGGAAAAAGGAACTGCCGGAAGCAGAAGCAGATCACAGTCTGTTTCTGCATCGATCTGTACATCAAATGTAATGGCAGAAAGCATGCAGGAGGCGGAAAGAGTGCAGATGTCACTATCCCTTAAACGGTACAGGGTAGCCTCTTTTCCCTGAGCGGACAGTAGATAAACACGGAGAACTCCCTTCAGAAGAAAAAGAGTTCCCAGGCACTGGCGCTCTTCAGACTGTATGGCAGCACCTGCCGGGTAATGAAGCTCGCGAATGTTATCAAGAAGAAAATTCTGATCTTCTTCCGTCATATGTTCCCAGAAGGGAAACGCCTGAAAATAATTCAGACAGCTGTTTCGATCCATAAAAAGATTACTCCTTTATAAAAATATATAGTACTCATTTTAACGCTGTTTGGATGGAAATACAACAAAAACGGCATTTTTGCGGCAGGAGGGAAATCCCTGTTTGTTACTGTTCACTCCGTTCTCAGCAACACGCTTCGCAATGCACAGAATTTATGCTGATCGCATAAATTCGCGCGGTATGTCTCGGGTTTTCTGTGACCTTCGCTCACAAAAAACACCTCGCGGAATATTACCAGTGAACAGTAACCCCTGTTTTTCTATTTACATCCGGTGGCGGGAACGTTATAATCATAAAGCGAAAAGGATCAACAGAGAAATAATGAAAACTGCCGGGGAAAGAAATTATCCGACAGAAGTTAGGAGAATATAAAATTTGAAAATCTTACTTGCAGCATGCAATGCAAAATATATCCATTCCAATCTGGCGGTATATAACCTGAAATCCTGTTCCGGAGAATACAGCTCCAGGGTTGTGGTCAAAGAGTATACGATCAATCAGATCAGGGATGACATTTTAAAAGATATTTATCTGGAGCAGCCGGATGTGGTCTGCTTTTCCTGCTATATCTGGAATATTTCCTTTGTCAGGGAGCTGGTGCCGGATCTTAAGAAAATCCTTCCACAGGTGGAGTTTTGGGCAGGAGGCCCGGAGGTATCCTACGATGCGGTGGAATTTCTGAAAAAGAACCCTGCGTTTTTTGGAGTGATGGTGGGAGAAGGAGAGGAAACCTTCCATGAACTGGCAGGTTATTATATAGAAAGAAAACCGGAAACTTTGAGCGGGATCCGTGGAGTGGCTTTTCGTGATGAAAACAAAGGCAGGGATATTGTACACACGGGCTGGCGGGAATTGATGGATTTAAGTAAAGTTCCGTTTGCATACAGCAATCTTACAGAGTTTAAAAACCGCATTATTTATTATGAGAGCAGCAGGGGATGCCCCTTTTCCTGCAGCTACTGCCTTTCTTCCATAGATAAGAAGCTTCGGTTCCGTGATATTGAGCTTGTAAAAAAGGAATTGCAGTTTTTTATTGATAATAAAGTTCCTCAGGTCAAATTTGTGGATCGTACCTTCAACTGCAAGCATGACCATGCCATGGAGATCTGGAGGTATATTACGGAGAATGATAACGGGATCACCAATTTTCATTTTGAAATTTCAGCAGATCTTCTCCGTGCGGAGGAGCTGGCGCTGATGAAAACCATGCGTCCGGGCCTGATCCAGCTGGAGATTGGTGTACAGTCTACCAATCCTCAGACCATCAAAGCCATTCGGAGAACCATGGATTTTGAAAAGCTGAAAGGGATTGTAGAACAGATCCACAGCTTTGGAAATATCCACCAGCATCTGGATCTGATCGCAGGACTTCCCTATGAGGGATACGACAGCTTCCACAAGTCCTTCTGCGATGTTTACGCACTGCGTCCGGAACAGTTTCAGCTTGGTTTTCTGAAAGTGCTGAAGGGCTCACACATGATGGAAATGACAGGGGAATATCAGATTCTTTACAAGGATCGGGAACCCTATGAGGTACTTTCCACAGCCTGGCTGACCTACGGGGAGATTTTAAGGCTGAAAATGGTGGAAAGTATGGTGGAAGTGTATTATAATAGTGGGCAGTTCAAAAATACCCTTGTATTTCTGGAGAAGTATTTTGACGATCCTTTCCGGATGTATGAGGCACTTGGCAGATTTTATGAGAAAAAAGGATACTCGGAGATCTCTCATTCCAGGATGAGGCGCTATGAGATCCTTATGGAGTTTGCCGGAGAACAGAAAGAGATCCCGCCGGAAGCACTTTCCGATGTAATGCTCCTCGATCTGTATCTTCGAGAGAATTTAAAGAGCAGGCCATCCTTTGCTTCAGACCAGAAGCCGTATGAGCGGCAGATCTGGGATTACCGGAAAGCAAAAAAAATCCCGAAAACCGCCCATATCGAGGTGTTCCGGGATGGAAAGAGGCTTCTTTTTGATTATACAGACAGGGATCCTTTGACCAACAATGCACAATTAACGGATATTACAGATGAGGTGAATAATAATTATGGGAATGTTTGATCCGAAAAAAAGGAAAGTGATCACAGCGATCATCGCAGTTATTCTGGTACTGGCAATGGTAGTTCCGACTGTGCTTTCGCTTATCATTTATTAAGGCGGCAGTTATGAAACTTGGAAAAAAGGCACTGGAGGCGCTTCAGGCAGAAATAGACGGGCGGCTTATGCCGGGAGATGAGCTGATCGTGGCAGGCCCTGTGGCTGCAGAAGGAACTGCATGGATCACAAAGAATTATCATGACAGACTGCGGGATGTTTTTGCAGAACGGTTTCTAGAGGATGTTGTGAAGCTTCCGGAGGTTTACGGAATAGGAACAGAAAAAGAGAATAATAAGATCTGGAAAATGGCGGAAGAATCCGGAGCCAGTGCCCGATATCTGATGGGAGAAGGTGGCTTTCTTGCTGCCCTCTGGAAAATAGCGGAGGCATCCGGGGTAGGTCTTAGCGCAGATCTTCGAAGTGTGCCCATCCGACAGGAAACCATAGAGATTTGTGAGGTCTTTGATGTGAATCCGTACAAGCTCTTTTCCAGCGGAAGTATTCTTCTGGGAATCCGTGGAGGCGATGCGTTTGTGCAGCAGCTGCGGCGAGAGGGGATCATGGCAGCAGTGATCGGACAGACCGATTCCGGAAATGACAGGCTTCTTTACAGCGGCGGAAATGCCAGATATCTGGAACGGCCGGCAGAAGATGAAATCAAAAAGCTTGGCTTTTTGATTTCATGAGCAAGCAGCGAAGCGGATTGCGAATGCATATTTTGTATATTTAATGTTATGTAGAAAAGAGGAAAATAATAAATGGGAGTTTTGAATATTGTGCTCCATGAGCCGGAAATTCCGGCAAATACAGGAAATATCGGCAGAACCTGTGTGGCAACAGGAACCAGGCTGCATCTGATCGAACCGCTTGGTTTTCGCCTGAATGAAAAGGCCATTAAGCGTGCAGGTATGGATTATTGGGAACATCTGGATGTGACCAGATATCTGGACTATGAGGATTTTCTCAAAAAGAATCCGGGAGCAAAGATTTATTACGCAACCACCAAGGCACCTCAGACTTATACAGATGTGCAGTATGAGGATGACTGTTTCATTATGTTTGGCAAGGAGAGTGCGGGAATCCCGGAGGATATCCTGGTAAACAATCAGGAAACCTGCGTGCGGATCCCGATGATCGGAGATATCCGTTCCCTGAATTTAAGCAATTCAGTTGCCATTGTGCTTTATGAGGCGCTGCGACAGCATAATTTTACGCATATGAATCTGGAAGGCCATCTGAGAAATTACGACTGGAAATAAGCCTGCAAAGAGTAAATAAAAACCTCTGATCCGGAAATACTGTAGGAGATATTGAGAGATATTTCTTTTACAGCCTTCCGGATCAGAGGTTTTTTGATGTTTTATTTTGCTTTTTCCAGTGTAAAGATAAATTCTGTTCCAACACCTACGGTGCTGATCACATTGATATTCTGCTTATGAGCGTTGATGATCTCTTTTACAATGGCAAGGCCAAGCCCGGTACCCTTGCGGTCTTTTCCACGGGAGGCATCGATCTTATAGAAACGGTCCCAGATCCTGGAAAGACTTTCCTTTGGAATTCCGCTTCCATGGTCTTTGACTGAGACAAAAACCTTGCCATGATTGACTGTGGTTTCCAGTATGATAGAAGAATTGTCGCTGCTGAATTTTACCGCATTGTCCAATAAATTGTACAGTACCTGCTGGATCTGTTCCATATCTGCACGGACAAAAAGCTCTTTTCCCGCAAGGCGGAGCTCCAGACGGATGTTTCGTTCCGAACAGGTTCCCTCAAAGGTGGCGGCTGTGGTACGGATCGTTTCATTGATATCAAAACGCCGCATATGCATCATACGCTTTTTGACATCCAGTTCGTTTAAGGTAAGGAGACTTCGGGTAAGCTTCTCCAGACGGGTGGATTCAAAAGCAATGACTTTCAGATAACGTTCCTGCATTTCCGGTGGGATGGTACCGTCCAGCATGGCTTCCACATAGCCTTTGATGGAGGTCAGAGGCGAGCGGAAATCATGGGACACATTGGAAATGAATTGTCGTTGATACTCTCCGTTTTTGTTCAGCTTGTCTGCCATGTAATTCAGGGAGTGGGAAAGATATCCCATCTCATCTTCAGAATCTACGGGGATCGTGTAGGTAAGATTTCCGTTGGCAAATTCCAAGGCACCCTTTAAGATTTCTTTCAGAGGTTTGTGGACCCTGTAAAAATAGATCAGAAGAAAACTGAAAAACAGTGCATAGATCACAATAAAGATCAGGACCATAACCTCTACGATATTGCTGCGGCTTTCGTAGAGGTTTTTCATAGGGTAGTGGATCACCAGATAACCAGTCACCAGATCCGTATCTTTTATGGGAACGACTGTGCTTAGCTGTGTGGTTTTTAATGTCCCGTAAAACGTACCGGAGGAATAGCAGGTATCTTCGTAATCTTCCGGTCGGAAGTTCCTGACGGTGATATCACCGGAATCAGAGGACTGCTGGTTTGTGTTTATCAGAACGTTCCCATCTGTATCCATAACCCAGAAATCTGCATTTTGAAAGGCTGCTGCAGAGGAAAGAGCCATGGTGAGGGATTTGTTTTTGGGGCTTTTTACAGCCTGACGAAGTTCATTTTTGGAAACCAGCTGGCTGGCAGTGCGGTAAAGGGACTCTCCGGTAGAGCGCTCCAGCCTTTTTTCTACCAGGTAGGAGCCACCGGAGGAAAGCAGCAGAAAGCAGATTCCGCCCAGCATAAAGTACAGGATCAGCAGTTTAGTATAAAGATGCTGTTTCATGAATCCTTTACCTCAAATTTGTAACCGATTCCCCAGACTGTGGAAAGAGCCCAGTTTGGGTTATCCTTGATCTTCTCACGTAGACGTTTGATGTGAACGTCTACGGTTCTGGTATCGCCAATGTATTCATAGCCCCAGATGTGATCCAGAAGCTGTTCTCTTGTGAAAACCTGATTGGGAGAAGCTGCCAGGAAATAGAGAAGCTCCAGCTCCTTTGGCGGCATATCGATCTGGTGTCCCATATAAGTTACAGAATAGTTGGTCAGGTTGATCACCAGATCCGGATAGGAAACACATTTTTCCTTTGGCGCGGCAGACGGAGATTTTACATGAAATCTGCGCAGTACCGCACGGACACGTGCCACCAGCTCTTTGGAGTCAAAAGGCTTGATGATGTAATCATCCGCTCCAAGTTCCAGTCCCAGGACTTTGTCAAAGGTTTCTCCCTTGGCGGAAAGCATAATGATCGGTATATCGGAGGTGTGACGGATCTCACGGCATACCTGGTATCCGTCAATGCCCGGAAGCATGAGATCCAGAAGGATCAGATCCGGATGAAAAATATGGAACTGCTTCAGGGCTTCCTCGCCGTCATTTACGATCTTAGTCTCAAAGCATTCTTTTGTGAGATAGAGAGCAACCAGCTCTGCAATGTTGTTGTCATCGTCAACAATGAGGATTTTCTGTTTTGTAGCCATGGCTTCAGCTCCTTTTTATTTCTTGAATTCTACAATGGTCACGCCGGCATCGCCTTCTCCGAATTCGCCGAGACGGAAGGAAGCTACGTGCTTTTGGCGCTTCAGGTAATTGTGGACACCTTTGCGGAGGGCACCGGTACCTTTTCCGTGAATGATACGGACGGATTTCATGTGTGCGATATAGGCGTCATCCAGATATTTATCCAGCTCTGCAACTGCCTCATCTACGGTTTTTCCGAGAAGATTGATCTCTGTGGAAATGCTGGCTGCCTTGGACATACGGATCTTTCCGGCGCCGGTACGCTGCATGGACGGAGTGGTGATCACCGGCTCGTCCACAAGCTCCAGATCGGAGATATGAACCTTGGAACGTATGATACCCATCTGCACAAAGAGATATCCTTTGGAATCCGGATGACTGGAAACTGTTCCTTTCAGATTCAGGCTGAGCACCTTTACGGTATCGCCAAGAGAAAGATCGGATGGCTTCAGCTGTTTCTTTGGCTTTTGCTTCTGCTGCTTGGAAGACATTCCATTTTCGGCTTTTGACATACGCTTTTTCAGGTTCTGGCGCTCTTTTTCCACGGAAGCGGTATCTACGTGATCCTTCTGGAATTTATGGAAAAGCTTCATGGTCTGATCTGCGTATTCCTTGGTATCGCGGAGAATCGCATGTGCCTGTTCATTGGCTTCTCTGAGAATCCGCTCTTTACGTTCATCCAGCTTTTCTTCTTTTTCCTGAAGAGATTTTTTCAGCTCTTCTACCTGTTCTTTGTAACGGGCAATTTCAGCACGCTCGTTTTCGATGGTGACACGGCTCTGCTCCAGGGATGTCAGAACATCTTCAAAAGATTCATCCTGCTCGCTGATCTGTTCCTTTGCTTTGTCGATGATGAAATCCGGAAGCCCCAGCTTGGAAGAAATGGCAAATGCGTTACTTTTTCCCGGAACACCGATCAGAAGACGGTAGGTCGGACGTAAGGTTTCCACATCGAATTCACAGCAGGCATTTTCCACACCTGGAGTGGAGAGGGCATAGATCTTCAGTTCGCTGTAATGGGTGGTTGCCATGGTACGGATACCCTGCTCGTGAAGATGTGACAGGATCGCAATGGCAAGAGCGGCACCCTCTGTAGGGTCCGTACCTGCACCAAGCTCATCGAAGAGGACCAGGGAATCCTGATCTGCAGATTTCAGGAAGGAAACCACGTTTGTCATATGAGAGGAGAAGGTACTTAAGGACTGTTCAATGCTCTGCTCATCTCCGATATCAGCATAAACCTCGCGGAAAAGTGCAAGTTCGGAACGATCCAGCGCCGGGATATGGAGACCCGACTGTCCCATCAGGGTAAGAAGACCTACGGTTTTCAGAGAAACAGTTTTACCACCGGTGTTTGGTCCGGTGACAACCAGGAGGTCAAAATCATCCCCGAGACGGATGTCAATAGGAACGGCTTTTTTCTTATCGATCAGTGGATGACGGGCCTGGCGAAGCCGGATCCGGCCTTCTGTGTTGAAAACAGGTTCACTGGCGTTCATGTCCATGGCAAGTGCGGCACGGGCAAAAATAAAGTCCAGCTGTACCATGATGGAAAGATCTGCGTGAATAGCCTCCAGCTCAGCAGCTACCTGCTGGCTTAAGGATGCAAGGATCACTTCGATCTCTTTCTGCTCTTTCAGCTCCAGCTCGCGGATGTCGTTGTTCAGCTTGACAACAGCCATAGGCTCAATGAAAAGAGTGGAACCTGTGGCAGACTGGTCGTGGATCATACCGGGAACCTGGCCTTTATATTCAGCCTTTACCGGGATACAATAGCGACCGTCGCGCATGGTGATAACGGAATCCTGAAGATAATTCCTGGCACTTCCTGCAACCAGAGAAGAAAGCTGGGTGTGTATCCGGTCATTGGTGGCCTTGATACTGCGGCGGATCTGGCGAAGCGTGCTGCTGGCATCGTCACTGATCTCGTCCTCGGAAAGGATACAGCGGCGGATCTCTGTGCTGAGTGGTGTCAGAGGTTCCAGTGCCGCAAACATTCCGTCAAGGGAATCGGTCATTCCGTCATCACGGTCACTTCTGGAATAGGCCTTTACACGACCGGTATTCTCAAGAAGACTGCAGACAGAAAGCAGCTCTGGTGCATTCAGGGCGCTGCCAACAGTAAGACGTTTTAATGTGCCGCGGATGTCCTTGACGCTGCCGAAGGAAATGCCGCCTTTTTTGAACAGGCGTGCAAGGGCATCGTGTGTCTGCAGCTGCATGGACCGGATCTCCTCAATGTCTGTGGAAGGGGTAAGCTTCCGACAGAGATCTTTTCCCATGGGGGAGGAGGCCTTGTCTGTGAGCAGATCTATGATTTTATAGTATTCAAGTGCTTTGTATGCTTTTTTGTTCATTGTTGCTGTAGTTACTCCTTTTTGTTACTTCTGTTGATTCCGTGTTTTTCTGCGTAACACAGGATATGCAAAAAAACACTTCGTTTCCTATTTTACATGATTTCCATAGCAAAGGAAAGTAAAATGTGTTATGATACTGAATAAAGCCCGGAAGTAAGTGGAAACTGTGCAGAAATGCTAGAAAGCCTGGACCGGGATGCGGCCAAAGATCATAAAGAAAGTCTGGCTATAAATGCAAAGTGTGAAGCGGATGTGTTTGTGAGTATGTCTGCTTTGAAAGTAAAAAGAACAGAAAGGCAAGAATTTTATGCGTTTTTTAAATGAATTACATGAGGGAGACAGAGTAAACGGGATCTATCTCTGCAAACAGAAACAGGCAGCTACAACGAAGAATGGCAAGCCCTATGAGAATCTGATCCTTCAGGATAAAACAGGTGTGATCGATGGTAAGATCTGGGATCCCAATTCTCTGGGAATTGATGAGTTTGATGCGTTGGATTACATTGAGATCATGGGAGATGTGACAAGCTTTGCAGGCGCCATGCAGCTGAATATCAAGAGAGCACGCAAGGCAGGAGAAGGGGAGTATGATCCGGCAGATTATCTTCCTACCAGTGAGAACAGTGTGGATGATATGCAGAGCCAGCTGCGAGAGCTTATCAACAGTGTGAAGAATCCCTATCTTTCCCAGCTTCTGAAGAAGCTTTTTGTAGAAGATCAGGAATTTATGAAGATATTTGAGGGACATTCTGCAGCCAAGACCGTACATCACGGCTTTATCGGCGGACTGATGGAGCACACTCTTGGAGTGACCCGTCTCTGCGATTATATGGCGAATGCATATCCGCTATTGAACCGAGATCTTTTGATCACAACCGCACTTCTTCATGATGTGGGCAAAACGAAGGAGCTTTCTGCTTTTCCGATGAATGATTATACAGATGAGGGACAGCTTCTGGGACATATTGTGATCGGAGCACAGATGGTACATGATCTTGCAAAAGAGATCCCGGATTTTCCGGAGAAGCTTGAGAATCAGGTGATCCATTGTATTCTTGCACATCATGGTGAGCTGGAGTACGGTTCTCCCAAGAAGCCGGCACTTGCAGAGGCAGTTGCCCTGAATCTGGCAGACAATACAGATGCAAGGATGGAGACACTGACAGAAATTTTCCACGCAGACAAAGGCAAAAAAGAATGGCTTGGTTTCAACCGGCTTTTTGAGTCCAATTTAAGAAGAACAGGAGATATTTAATAGATGGAATTCCGTAAAAACGATATACTGACTTTGGATATAGAGGATTGCGGAGTTGACGGTGAAGGTATCGGGAAAGCCGATGGCTTCACCGTTTTTGTGAAGGACGCCGTGATCGGAGACCGGATCAGCGCCAAGATCATCAAGGCAAAAAAGAACTACGGCTATGGCCGTCTGATGGAGGTGATCACACCGTCCCCGTATCGTGTGAAACCGGCCTGCTCCATTGCCCGCCAGTGCGGAGGATGCCAGCTTCAGGCATTATCCTATGAGCAGCAGCTGAAATTTAAAGAGAAAAAGGTTCGTGGACATCTGGAGAGGATTGGCGGATTTCAGGATCTTGATATGGAACCGATCATGGGGATGGAAGCCCCCTATCATTATCGAAACAAGGCACAGTTTCCGGTAGGAAAAAATAAAGACGGAAAGATCATCACAGGCTTTTATGCAGGAAGAACCCACTCCATCATTGATAACCGAGAATGTATTCTGGGAGTGAAACAGAATAAAGAGGTTTTGGACCGTGTGATCGGACACATGGAAAAATATCATGTACAGCCCTACGATGAGGCCACGGGAAAAGGTCTTGTACGTCATATTATGATTCGTTATGGCTTCCATACAGATGAGATGATGGTCTGTCTGATCTTAAACGGAGATAAGATCCCTGCAGAAAAGGCTCTTGTGGAATCACTCTGTGAAATTCCGGAAATGACCAGCATTACCATCAATGTTAATAAAAAACGGAACAATGTGATCCTGGGTGATCAGCTTCGCCTCCTTTGGGGACAGTCCTATATAACGGACAGCATTGGAGATATTTCCTATCAGATCTCTCCCCTGTCCTTTTTCCAGGTCAATCCCATCCAGACTGAAAAACTGTATGGAAAGGCTCTGGAGTACGCCGGCCTTACGGGAAATGAAACTGTCTGGGATCTGTACTGCGGAATCGGAACTATCTCCCTGTTCCTGGCCCAGAAAGCAAAATTCGTCCGCGGCGTGGAGATCGTACCACAGGCCATTGACAATGCAAGAGAGAATGCGAAGCTCAATGGCATTGAGAATGTAGAGTTTTTTGTCGGAAAAGCAGAGGAAGTGCTGCCGAGAGAGTATGAGAAGAATGGCGTTTATGCAGACGTTATCGTGGTAGACCCGCCACGGAAGGGCTGTGATGAGGTACTTCTGAATACGATCCTTAAAATGAAGCCGGAGAGGGTTGTGTATGTGAGCTGTGACAGTGCGACACTGGCGAGGGATCTGAAGGTGCTGTGTGCGGCGGATTATGAACTGGTGCGGGTTTCTACTACTGATATGTTTCCGCAGGGAGTCCATGTGGAGACTGTGGTTCTTTTGTCCCAACTGAAACAAAAGCCGGCATGAAGGTTTCCAATCTGTATATCTCACAGGTAAAGAGAAAATGCGGAATTGAGGTTGGAAAGAATTATAATTTACCTAAAAATGAAGATAGCAGGCAACCGCAGTGTCCAGAAGATAAAGAGAGTGCAATTGTGGAGGCATTGAAGCATTTTAAGATGAATAGTTAATAAAGAGAGGTCAGATGCTATGCCAGGTATACTCGTGGTTGAAGATGATGAAAATTTAAATCGTGGAATTACATTTTCACTGAAAAAATCCGGATATGAGGTTTTTTCAGCAGAATCAGTGAAAAAAGCGAAAAGAATTGCAAGTGATAATAATGTGGATGTTACCATTTGTGATGTGAATCTTCCGGATGGGAATGGACTGGAATTTGTAAGGTGGATGAGATGCAATTATAATACATACATTATTTGTCTTACAGCACTAGATCAGGAGATGGATCAGGTCATGGGATATGAAGCAGGGGCAGATGATTATATTACAAAGCCGTTTAGTCTTTCGGTACTTCTTTTGAAAATAGAAGCACATTTCCGCCGCAGACAGGAGAAAACGGAAGCCGGAAAGATGATTTCGGGAGATATCGTATTTATCGCAGGAGAAATGAAAGTCCTGATAAAGAGTCGTGAAATCAGTCTGACAAAAACGGAGTTGAAAATGCTGACTTTTTTTCTTCAGAATCCGAAACAGATTCTTTCAAAAACACAAATATTGGAAAATGTGTTTGATCTGGAAGGGGATTTTGTGGATGAAAATACAATCGCTGTCAATATCAGAAGACTCCGTGAGAAAATTGAAGACAATCCGGCTGCACCGGTCTATATAAAGAATATCAGAGGTCTTGGGTATATATGGAATCAGGAGGTAAGGCAGTGACAAAGAGATATCACAGGAAACTCACATCAGCCTTGTCTTTGGTATTGCCGGTCATATTAGTGTTTGTAATATTAAATTGCTTTACCACGTATGTGTTTTATGAAGATTATAAATATAAAATGAATCTTATGACAGAGATTGCTGCAAAGGAAGAATTTTCCGGGCTGGATGCTGTTTCGGAATTGCTTAAGGATAAGGATATTGAAACTAACGAACAGGGAAGGCGATTATTGGAGCAATATGGATACTGGGGGAATAAAGGGAATGCATTTTATTCGCAATTCCGGCATCAGGTTATGGTGACCGGTGCTGTAAGCATTGTGATATGCGTGCTTCTTTTGACTTTTTTACTTTATTGGAAGAAAAAAGAAGATGCGTGTCATCAGAAAATTTTAGACCAGTTGGAAGAAATTCTGATCAGATTCCGTGAAAATAAATTTGATGATTTACTGAAAACGGAAAATCATGCAGAACTGGAAAAATTGAATGACCAGCTTGAAGCAATCGGACATCATATTCAGTTGATAAAGGAAGAAGCAAGGGCAGAAAAGGAGAACACGAAAGAAATGGTTTCTGATATTTCTCACCAGTTAAAGACACCGGTTGCAGCTTTGGATACATGTTTTAGTGTGCTGATGCAGAATGACTTAAGTGCCACAGAACAGGAGGAGTTTCGTATCCGTTGTCGGAGTGCTCTGGATGGACTGGAGACATTATTGCAGTCGCTTCTTGAAATATCCAAGATGGAAACTGGACTGATTCAGATTAATAAGAAAAAACTTCCGCTTATGGATACTGTCATATCTGCTGTGAACCGCACTTATCCTAAAGCGGATGAGAAAGAAATTGAATTCGTTTTTGACTATGAAAAAGAGCTGGAAACATGCACGATTATGCAGGATAAAAGGTGGCTTGGTGAAGCTGTGATCAACGTTCTGGATAATGCGGTCAAGTACAGTCCGTGTGGTTCAAAAATATTTATCCGGTTACAAAAAAGAAACGATCTTGTAAGAATGGAAATTGAGGATCAGGGAATTGGTATTCCGCAGAATGAGTATCACAAAATTTTTCAACGATTTTACAGAGGAAGTTCCAAGGAGGTCATGGAAAAGAGTGGTACAGGAATCGGACTTTTTCTATCGAGAGAAATTATCGAAAAACACGCAGGTACGATTACGGTAACCTCCGGCAAAAAGAAAAAAGGAAGCACGTTTGTGATTCAATTACCATATGTTGGTTAAATTTTAAGTGAGCAGAAATCTTACAATTCTGTAAGATTTCTGCTCGTTTTTTGAAAGTGAAATGAAAGATTGTCCTGATACAATTTGGATGTAGGTTGAAAAATGACCAAATATATAAACAGGCAAAGAAAGCGTGCTGAAAAGGTACGCTTTACAGAATTGAAAAGGAGGCAACACATGAGTGTGATATTAGAAACCAAGCAGCTTTGTAAGTTTTATGGCGCAGGTGAGAATCAGGTCAAAGCGGTCAATCAGGTGGACATTCAGATTGAACAGGGAGAATTTGTCGCAATTGTTGGAAAGTCAGGTTCCGGTAAAAGTACATTACTTCATATGCTTGGAGGGCTAGACACCCCGACAAAAGGCAGTGTTACTTTAGCAGGGAAAGATTTATACAGGATGAAGGAAGATGCCCTTGCTGTTTTCCGCAGAAGAAAAATCGGATTTGTTTTTCAGGCATTTAATCTGGTTTCATCTGTTAATGTCTGGGAAAATATTGTACTGCCACTGGGGCTGGATGGAAGAAAAGTGGATGAAGCGTATGTAAATGATATTATTGCAACTCTGGGGATTGAAAACCGGATTTATAATCTGCCAAATCAGTTATCCGGAGGACAGCAGCAGAGAGTAGCAATTGCAAGAGCACTGGTGAATCGTCCGGAAATTATATTTGCAGATGAGCCGACAGGAAATCTTGATTCTAAGACCAGTGATGAGGTAATCGCTCTGCTTAAGATGACAGCAAAAAAATATGGACAGACAATTGTAATGATTACCCATGATGACGAAATTGCACAGGTCGCTGACCGTATTCTGGTGATTGAGGACGGACAGGTGGTGGATTTCAGATGAAGACAATAAGCAGGATTGCATATAGCAATGACAAAAGGAACAGGACAAGAAGTATACTGATCATGATGGCAATTTGTCTGACCACGATGCTGCTTGTTATCATCAGTACTGTGGGAAATGGGGTAATTCATTTACAGAAAAGTCAGGCGGCAGGATCATATGGAAGCAATTATGGTCTGTTTGTTTCCGCAGACGGATCGCAGTTAAAAGAAGTAAACCGCCGTGCGGAAATAGATGCTACAGGCACTATGTGCACCGAAGGTATCATAAAAGGCAATGAAAAAGGCGGGTTTGTCTGCATGGATGAGACTGCAAGAAAAATGCTTCCTTATAATAAAGAATATGAGTTGAAGGAAGGAAAGTATCCGGAAAAAATGCAGGAAATTGCCGCAGGAAGAGCATTTTTTCGTGCAATGGGGTATGGTGATGTAAAGATCGGAGATACGGTTACACTGGATTACCGCGCAGGAATGCAGTCAGAATATAAGCCGGAAGAATTTGTTGTCAGCGGAATCCTATATGATCGGGATGAGTATACCATCGAGGCATCTTATGTTGCTTTCGGGTCACAGGAGTTTTATGATGAGCATGTCGCAGAGAATGACAGACAGTATAATATTTATTTTACTTTAAATGATTCTGCAAATGTATCTATGAATAATATTGATTCGGTTATAAAGCAGATTGCAGCAGCTTGTGGGATCGAAGAAAAAAACGTTATAGTCAATGATCTCTATTTGCAATGGGTCTTGCAGCCGAGTTATGAAACGATTGCGGTATGCGGGGTTTTGATTCTTGCAATTGTACTTTTCTCTGTTGTGGTCATTTATAATATTTTTCAGGTCGGTATTGCCAACAAGATACAGGAGTATGGAAAAATCAAGGCTCTGGGAGCGACAAAAAAGCAGATGAAACAACTGATCTTCAGAGAGGGTATGTTTTTGACAATTTCTTCAATACCAGTTGGATTGCTTCTTGGTTTTCTGATTGCAAAATGCGGTTTTAACTGGCTGGTAGAACAGGGAAACTTTGTATCAACCGGAACTGGCTCTATGGGAGTCCAAAATCAGCAGATGCCACTGTTTTCCCTGCCTGTTATGCTTCTATGTATTTTCGTGTCATTTTTTACCGTTGCTTTGGCGCTGCGTAAACCAATGAAAATTGTTTCACGGATTTCACCTATCGAAGCAACACGGTATTTAGAAAATGCAGAAACACACAAAAAAGGAAAACGAAATGGCAGAAAAAATGTCACCGTGTTTTCTATGGCAATGGCAAATATAACGGGTAATCCAAAAAGAACCATTGGTACCATCCTCACACTGGGGCTTTCCTGCGCATTGTTTGTGATTATCTCTAATTATGTAGGAAATATTGATACGGAGCATGAAGCACGTCTTTCCGTTAATCATGGACAATTTGAACTGCAGCTTGACTATTCTGCTGAGTACGATGAAAGATATCCGGAGAATAATCTGGATACGATTCTGACGGATAATCCATTGAATGATTCAATGATTGAAGAAATCAAAAGCATTCCAGGAGTGACAGATGTCATGACGAGAGAGATTGTCTCTGTAAATCTGAACGGAACAAGATTTCCGGCTGATATTGTGAGTAAAAATGATTTTGATTTTATGCGCCAAGACGGGGATATTGGCTCTATGGACTATGATCAGGCGGTAAAGAATGGTGAAATTTTCTTTGGTTGGTTGATGTGGATGGAACAAGATGGATATGCTCCGGGTGAATCCATTGCATTTGACTTTGAGAATGGAAGTGAAACCTATACCTATCAGGGAAAGATTGCAGGATCCTTTGTAAGCGCGGACACTTATCTTGTCATTCCGGAAGGTGTATACCGTTCCATGAATCCGAGGGGAACAGCCTATGGCTATTTGTGGGTGGACTGTGATAAAAAAGATGTTGCATCTGTGGAACAGAGTCTGAATACTTTGATTTCTAATACTTCGCATATAAAAATGGATACCTATCATGCACAGTTACAATCTGCAGAATTCACAGCTCGCATGATGAAGCTTGGCTGTTATCTGTTTATGGCGGTTGTAGGACTCATCGGTTTTATGAATATGGCAAACACCATAATCATGAATATTACGACAAAAAAGCAGGAATATGGTGTATTACAGGCTGTGGGTATGACAAATAAACAATTAAATTTATGTCTGCAGTTACAGGGAATGATGTTTACGGTTGGTACCATATGCGTAGCTTTGATCATTGGTCTGCCGCTCGGCTATGCACTTTTTTCCTATGCAAAACATAATGGAATATTTGGAATGAATATCTATCATGTTCCAATCGTACCAATTTTTATTATGATTTTTTTGGTCGGTCTGTTGCAGATTGTACTTTCCTGCGTTTTAAGCAGTAATCTGAAAAAGGAAACGCTGGTAGAAAGAATAAGGTATCAGGGATAGCAAGTATTGCTGGGATATCCTCAGTATCATAACAGGAATTAAAAGCACTTGGTTTCAAAAAGTTTTGTACTTTTGACAAAATGCAACCGATTTTTCATCAATTATAATAAATTTGATTAAGCAGCCTGTGTGTAATGAAGCATACAGGCTGCTTGCATTTTATAACGGTTGAATGAAAAAGTAACTTCCACCATGTGCTAGTACTGATAAGTAAAAGGATTTCTGCAGAATTAATTTCTACAAGATATAGATATTTACACAAAACAAAACTATAATATAAGGAGAAAACACCGTGTTTTTACGGGATTGGAACATCACGAAAGGACCGCTGGCTGTTCTTTGCAAGGGTAACTTCCACCGGTCTGGAGAATACGATGCCGGAAATGAATGTGATATTTAGTGCTTTAACAGCGTGGGTTTTAATATCACCTGATCCGCGGGTATATCTTTAAGATCGCAAAGTTCCAATAGTTTTCTGTCTATCAGTAACTGAGCCAGTTTAAATGGGGTACAGCCGTTTAAACTGGCTCTTGCCACGCTATTGATATGGTTAGCTATCAGAGTTACCTTGCTCTGGTTCAGTTGTGCGAAGCCTATACCTTGATTTGGATAAAGTGAAAGCTGAAATCAAAAAGCAATTAGGCTGATAAATTCTAGTTTGCAATACCTAAATCCTAGGAAAGGAGACCTGCCGATGTGCGCACAAAAGCTATCGTTCGATTATGCACAAACCTTGCACACTGTGCGTATCGTTCATAATGCACATAGTGTTCATCGTTCACGAGTACAAAAGGGGAAATCGTGTGATTGTATCAATTTTGTAAGGGCAACCGATCCTGCGTGTGGTACGGGTGGTTTCTTGCTTGCAGCTTATGAGCATATGAAGAGACAGAGCAAGGATATTGAAAAGCAGAAGTTCCTTAAGAATCATGCTTTATTTGGAGCAGATAATACTGCACTTGTAGTAACACTTGCATCAATGAATCTTTACTTACATGATATCGGTGTAAACAAGAGCCCTATTGCATATCAGGATTCTCTTATTGATACATCAGATAAGATGTACAAGGTGATACTAGCGAATCCACCATTTGGAATAAGACCTCAAGGAAGTGTGGAGGTTGCAGCTAATAGACCTGAGTTTGTAAAAACATCCGATAATCAGGTTAACTTCTTACAGCATATCATGTCTATTGTAAAAACAGGTGGACGTGTTGGTGTAGTTCTTCCGGATAGTGTACTTACAGATACTGGTGCAACAGCACAGGTAAGAGAAAAGCTTTTGAAGGACTTTAATCTTCACACCATACTAAGAAAAACTTGGAGGATACTATGAAACAGGCGATTGTAAATTTTTGCAAGTCAACGGATACGGGATTGTTCTTGCTAGATATGCCGACCGGCTTCGGAAAAACATATAGTGTACTTGAGTTTATGGTCGACTATTATGATTCGCCGGAATTCAAGGATAAGAAGATTTTTTTTGTTACAACTCTTAAGAAAAATTTGCCGGATAAGGAGTTGCGTGAACATTTTGCAAAGCGCGGTAAAGCAGATGATTATGATAAATATTGTTTGCGAATAGAAGCTAATGCAGATATGGTTGTAGAAAAATTGGATGAGTTATATCGTGCCAGAAAAATTCCAGCAGCAATCACTATGAAACAAGAATTTAAGGATTTACATGGTTCAGTAAAACTATTAAACGAATACAGAGATAAAAAGCGTGAATTAAAAGGAACCAGTAAGGACATTATAAATGTTTTATGCAAGAACGCAGAGGATGCAATTCGCAAGCAGCAGGAAGGTGCCTTTCGTAAGGTGATAGAAAGTGAGCTGAAGCAGTTCAGGACACCAAAGGAAAAGTTAAAGAATATTGCTAATAATCTTGATTATCATTGGATAGGAGAATTGTATCCAGCAGTATATACGAGAGAAAAACGGATAGTTTTTATGTCTATGGACAAGTTTTTCTTGGGGAATACTACGATTATTGAACCTACATACAGCTTTTACAATAATGATATTACAAAAAATGCAATTATTTTTATAGATGAGTTTGATGCAACAAGAGACAGGTTACTTAATCAGATCATAACAAGAGGCTTAGAAAATCATATTGATTATTTAGGTCTGTTTCATCGTGTATATGCATCTTTGAAGACGAGAGATTTTCCGGCAGAGCTTACTACTGCATCGAAGTTACAACAAGCATATCTTGATGAACACAAAAACGCGAAAAATCCTACGGAAATTATTGAAGGATTTGGTGGTGTGTTTGATGAAACATATGACCGTTTTGCGATGCAATATAGCTTCAAAACAGAAGAAGATGGTAAGGGCGATAGAAGTCGTAATTTTATTTTTAATGACTTACAGTTTCATTCGGTATTTGAGGGAGAAAATGCTTTTATTGATATAGATACCGATATGAAGGCAAAACAGAACTGGTTGCGTTTTACAAAAAGAAGACCAACAGAGAAAGAAGGTGGCGTATTAAGTTTGCTTGCCAGTGTTAAAGGCTGCTTGACTTATTTTCAGAACGGAGCTAGAAATCTTTCGTTTAATTATAAGCATCATAAGGATGAGGATAAAAGGCCGGGTGACGATGATTATACGTTTGAAAATGCAATTGAGTCAGTGCTGACAGAGTTTCATTTATCAAGAGAACAGATAAGGTATTTGAAGCCTATCGTAATGGGAGGCCAGGTAAAGTCGAAGAAAGATAAAAAAGACAGCAATGGAAAAATGTCGTTAAAGTATTTTGATCGCTCTGTCTATAATAGGGGATTTCGCTATTATGATTTTATAGATGATCCTAATCACAGTATGCGTTCGGAGATTCAATTATTTGATTTTCAGGATTCGCCAGAACGTATTTTACTTCACTTGTCTGAAAAGGCTCAAATTATAGGTATTTCAGCTACCGCAACACTTGATACGGTTGTTGGCAATTATGACTTGGAATATCTTCAAAGGATGTTGCAGGATAAATATTATGTGATGCCAGAAGCAGATAGGTGTAGATTACAGGAGTCATTTCAAACTTTTGTTGCAAACTATGACAAAGTAAATATTCATGTGGAGCCAGTTTCTTATAATGCGGATGATAGAGTTGAATTATCAGAGATATTTAACGGAAACGAAGCACTTATAACGAAGTATGCGGAAAAATTATCAATATCATTTGAGCGCGTTGAATATGCAAAGAATAACTTTATTCGTGTTGTAAAGGTAATGAAGGCATTTATCTTAAATGATTCGGTTAAATCCTTCTTGTGTCTTAATAATAAATTGCCGCAGGAGAATAAGGGGCTTTTTGATATTAAATTATTAGAGGAATTCGCAGACGCTATTATTAAGCTTTATGGTATCAAGGGATTAAAAGGTAAAGACTTGTTATACAGTATAAATAGTGAAGATTATGATGCTAAGCGTGCGGAGTTTATACAGAGATTGTCAAAGGGAGAAAAACTCTTTGTTATATCTTCCTATAATACAGTTGGTGCGGGACAAAATTTGCAATATAAAGCACCGGGGAATGCTACTATTGTAGCAGTTAATGATTACGATAGAGGAGATATGGAAAAAGACTTTGACTGCATATATCTTGAGAAGCCGACAAATCTTCTGGTGAATGTGGATAGCAAAAAGGGAATTGAAGCTGAAGATTTAATTCGTTTTGTATATCAGATGGAATTCTTGATGGAAAGAGGAGAAGTTTCTCGTAAAGATGGGATTGCAGTAATTAAAGATGCATTTATATGCTTCAGTGGTGGATATACTTTTTCGGGAAAAAAGGGAGAACCATATAAAACAGATTCTGTAAATAATTTTGCGATTCGAACATTAATACAGGCAGTAGGAAGAATATGTAGAACTGGTCTTAAGAATCCGGATATATATATTTATGTGGATAATACCATTTTAACAGATTACGATTTGTCTGTTGTGGAGCAACGAATGTTGAATCCTGAATTTGCGGAACTAGTTAAAGTGGGTAAAACATATTATAATGGTCAGGCAAATGAAAATTTGGATATTGCCGTAATGGAAAATCGTGCCGGAACATTAGCACTGAAGGCAATGCAGATTATAAATGAGCTGAAGCGCAATTGGACTGATGATAGTATAGATTATTGGAAAGCATTGCGTGAGTTATGCCTTATGAGGCCTACACTAAGCAGAAAAAACGTAGAACAGAATTCGCAATATCAGCTTGTATATATGTGTGCGCCGGGAGAAATTACAGCTTATTCTTATGAGCAAGAAGGAGACTATAATAAAAATATAAATATCAAGTTTGACGGTAGTCTTCCACAAAAGATGTCAGAGGATGAGGTGCATTTGAAAGAGATTATGCAAATCCCAGGAGTGAAAGCATTGTTTGAAAAGCATGGATATGCAACGAGCTTTGTTCCTAGTGAGTTTATATTGACGCCACCTATGTTTAATAATATTTATAAAGGTGCCTTAGGCGAAGTTGTTGGTAAATATATTTTAGAACAATATGCAGGAGTAACGTTGCAGGAAATGCCACCGGAGTTTTTTGAATTGTTTGATTATACCCTAGGTAATGGCGTGTATATTGATTTCAAGTTATGGAAAGAAACCATGTTAATATCTGCGGAAGAAGAAAAGAAAAACGTCCTGGAAAAGCTAGATAAGTGTGGAGGAAAGAGAGCGGTAATAATCAATATTATGCTTGATCACAATATGCAGATTACGTCTAGTGATAATGGTAGAATTATTGAGATACCATATTTATATCGGTTGGATAGAAAAGAAATAGGAACAGAAATCATAGCAAAAATAAATCGGGGGGGATATTTGCAATGAGTATAAAGAAACTTTATTCGAATGAACTCCTGGCTTCGTTTGAATATTCCAACATTGACAAAGATTATGATTTTTATTATGTTACAACATCGGATAAATATATAAAAGGTGGAGCTACTTTTCTAGATATTGATGATATAAAGATATCAGCTCTGCAATTTGAAAGCGGAAAGAGTTTTTGGGTTATGCTTCCTAAAAACGCTATTTCCAGAGCTGAGTTTGTACGTTTGTTGAATGCAAAAGAGGATGGAGATAGTTTGTCTATAAAATCTATGACAAGTAGCAGTATACCGGAGTATTTGTTGACACAATTGTTTTTGAATGCGCTAACGAGTCCGGTTGATGAAATGATATCTTTTAATAATCTGTCAGGGAAATTATTATGTTTTCGACCTGCATGGTTGAATAAGGATAAGGAGAATTTTATTTGGGGTATGCAGTGCCTTGAGGTGAAAATCGGAGATGATATGTGTGTAAAATTGGTAGCACATAGGTTGACATCACTGGCACTTAAAAAGCAAATGAAATTTGAAAAAAGAAAGTTACAGGATTTTCCGCAATATGAGTTTAGTTATAACAATAATACTTTAAAACGAGTATCTAATGAAAATAAAGACCGTAGAGAAAACTTTATTATAAAACCCGTAGATGGTGAAAGGGGTAGCATTACATTCTTTGACTTTACGGATTATGAAACGTTTTCATGTACCAAGATGGGTGTTTTATATGATATTTTGAATGCCTTACATGATGAATTTGGTAAGTATATTCGCGTTAAATTTAAACAATATAGTATTGACGAAGTTTTGGAATATAAGCGTGCGTCATTGGAGTTATATAAGGATATTGTTAAAAAGGAAGTTTTGAATTCTGGAATTAATATAGTGGATGCTGTACACACTGAAACTTCTGAAGATTATTTGCAGGATGTAGCGGATGGTATTAATAAAATTATTCCAGAGGCAAAATGCAGCGTTGGTAAAAGATTATCAAAGAAGAAGCTTAACGTACGATATATACATGATAAATCCTTCTATTCAGATTCGGAAGTGGACCCGCATCAAGAAAGCATGGAGGATTATGTTGTTCAGCATATTACAGTAGAGAATTTTAAACACCAATCATCAGCGGCAGTTTATAATATTCTGAAAGAGCTTGTAATTAAAAAGGACATTGCTATTGGTAAAATTACATTGGTGGATTGGAGTCAATACGGATATAAAGCAGACTGGTTATTTGGTGTAGTTGTAGACGGTACATATTACTTCATGACCATTCATCCGGACGGTTCATTTAAAATTGAAGCATTGAAACGAAATCTTTTTACCATGACAGAGTATGATAAATACATGGATTATTTCGGTTTGAATGAAGAGAATAAAAATGATTATAGAGGTGTTATAGGTTTAGTAAAAGATGCAGAGGGTAATATTAATCTTATAAAGGATACCAATATGTATTCTATGCCTGATTATACTGCGATGGGTGATGTGCTTAAGAATGTAGCTAGTGAAGGTAGATTTCCAGGAAAAGACGTAGTAACTTGGCTTCGTCTAGTAATGGATACAACAGATAAAATAAAAGTACACGCAGAATTGGATATAGTTATCCCGCATATCGACGTGAATGCAGAATACACGAAAGCCAATGTAATGGGATTATTCAAAGGAATTACAACAAAGAAAGAAGTTGTGCGCTATGTTTTTGAGAATACCGGTATTATGCTATATGCCTACCTGCGTGGAGAAGAAGAGAGACGCGAGTATCTTTCCGGAAATATAGACATTAATTATTTTGATTATGATGATACGCATGCAAAATATTCAGTTGGTGAAATTGGTAATGGAATGAAATACACAATTGAGAGAGCCAGCGTAGTGCGTGAGATACAGGCGGTAGAAGGCAGTAAGTTAATTTTTAAGAAAGTGTTGCCACTTATGGGAGTAGAGTTTGTAAGGTATGGAATGTTAACGGTTGTTCCGTTTCCGTTTAAGTATTTAAGGGAATATATTGTGAAAGAAGAAAAGAGCGTATAAACAATGAAGGTCACTAGCGCAGTACTAGCGGCCTTCTTCGTTTTTACGCTTGGTATAATCGCTGGATTTTTGTATACGGTAAATAGTTAGTACCGTGCTTTTCACCTAAAACCATGAGATAATCCCTTTG
>NZ_QUGY01000015.1:0-94970 GCF_003479245.1 Ruminococcus sp. AF17-12 | reverse complement strand
AGCTTTCGGATCACGCCATTGTCTCTTACGGAGTAGTGGATCGCATCGATGTAGAGAATGGGATATACTTCGTCCAGCGGCCGGTTCTGCCAGTCTTCGATCTGTGGCAGGATCTTATCGGTCACATCAGAAATAAAGCTTTCTGATGTCTCAAACCCATAAATATCTTCAATGGTTTCAGAAATCTGCCGGGTAGTCATTCCTTTGGCATACATGGAAATGATCTTCTGATCAATATCAGAAATATCTTTCTGACGTTTTTTTACGACCTGTGGTTCAAATGTTGATTTACGATCCTGCGGCACTTCGATTTCCATGGAACCGTATCGGCTGTTGACTTGTTTGTGCTTATAACCATTGCGATAGTCATCATTATCTGAGCGTTCTGATTTTTCATAGCCGAGATGATCATCCATTTCTGCTTCCATCATTTCCTTAATGGTGCCGCCCAAGAGATCTTTAAGTGCGTCCTGAATATCTTCAGCAGACTGGATGTCATACTCTTCAAGGAGCTGATGGATAATATTTCGTTTTCCTTCTGTCATTTGTACTCGATGTACAGGTTTCTTTTGTCTTGCCATAATAAAAGGCCCTCCTAATGATATTTATTTTATCATAGAAGAACCTTCTAAACATTATTTTACAGAAAAAGTTTCATACTCTCCATATGCATTAGCCGCTCATGAAAAATATCTCTTTCTTCGTAAATTTTTTCTAACTCTTTTTCAGTAAACAATACATAGGCGCTATCAGGAACAGCTGTTAATCCATCACAGGTAAATGGTATACGTCGCCCACCTCTGAAAATGGCTGCTTCCCAGTACTTTTTTCTAAAATATTTAATTATTCCCATGTAGTACCATCTCTTTCCCATATTTGTTATTGACGTTCTGGCAAATAAAATACTTCTGTTCTTACTATATTATCATCAAAATCCATTTCTACATAATAATCTCGGACAAAATATGATCTCCAGTAATCTTGTAGTGAGTAAATTTCCAATGTTTTGAAATCAACAATGCACAATGGAATGTCAGAGTTAACAGAGCATACCTTGGCAAATGAAATAGAAGCTCCACATGAGATTTTAAGAAAATAGGCAAGTCAAATTCCAGTTTGGAGAATTGAAAAAATGGAATTTACCTATTAAGACATATAAACTCTTGACAATAAAGCTCCTATATAGTATGTTTTTAATAAACTACTATATAGGAGCTTTTGTATGGAAATGAATGGAGGATTTCTTGTCACAAAAATAAAACAGCTTGGAGACCGGATTTTTGAGAAGATTCTCAGTGAAAAGAATATTGATGCGTTTAATGGAGCCCAGGGACGTATTCTTTATGTGCTGTGGCAGGAGGATGGTATCTCAATTAGGTCACTCTCGACTAAATGCGGATTAGCGATAACATCTCTTACTACGATGCTGGAAAGAATGGAAAATCAAGGGCTGATAAGCCGTGTTCAGTCTGAAACGGACAAAAGGAAAACACTCCTGTTTCTGACTGAGAAAGCACATGCCTTAAAGGGCGAGTACGATTCTGTATCTGATGAGATGGGCAGTATTTACTACAAAGGTTTTTCAGAGGAAGAAATTACCCGGTTTGAGAAATGTCTCGACCGCATCAGAAAGAATCTTGAGGAGTGGCAGAAGTCATGAGTATTTGTATCAAAGATCAGATTCAGAACATGAATATCGTCATTGGCTGCACAGTGGGGTGTACATATTGCTATGCCCGCAACAACGTGAAACGCTGGCATATGATTGATGACTTCGCTGACCCTGAATTCTTTCCGGGTAAGCTCAAGATGATGGAAAAGAAACGTCCGCAGAACTTTCTTCTTACCGGGATGAGCGATCTCTCCGGATGGAAGCCGGAATGGAGAGACGAGGTATTTGCAAAGATCCGTGAAAATCCACAGCATCAGTTCCTGTTCCTTACCAAGCGACCTGATTTGCTGGATTTTGATACCGATTTGGAAAACGCATGGTTTGGCGTTACGGTGACGAGGAAAGCAGAACTGTGGCGTATCGACGCCCTTCGGAAAAACGTCAGAGCAAAACATTACCATGTTACCTTTGAGCCGTTATTCGACGATCCCGGCATAGTTGACCTTTCCGGAATCAATTGGATCGTTGTGGGCACCATGACCGGAGCTCAGAGCAGGAAGATTCATACGGAGCCGGAATGGGCATGGTCTCTGGCGGACCAGGCACATAAGCTCGGCATTCCGGTGTTTATGAAGGAAGACCTTGTCCCTATCATAGGGGATGAAAATATGATTCAGGAAATGCCGGAAGAATTTAATAAAGTGTTAGAGGTACAGAAATCATGGAAGAAGTAATAAATGGAATCCTCATTCGTGAGGTGGAAACAAAGAACATCATGACTAAGTCTAGTCTGCCGGTAGGCGGTTACTCGGTCAATCCCTATGTGGGCTGTACACATGCCTGCAAGTATTGCTATGCTTCTTTTATGAAGCGCTTTACCGGGCACAAGGAGGAATGGGGCACTTTCCTTGATGTGAAGCATTGGACGGAAATTAAAAATCCGAAGAAATATGCCGGACAGCGGGTGGTCATCGGTTCTGTGACAGATGGCTACAATCCACAGGAGGAGCAATTCGGGAATACCAGAAAACTTCTGGAGCAGCTGATCGGCAGTGACGCAGATATTCTGATCTGCACAAAGTCGGATCTTGTGGTACGAGATATTGATTTACTGAAGAAGCTTGGACGTGTAACCGTTTCATGGTCGATCAACACACTAGATGAAAATTTCAAGAACGATATGGACTCTGCTTCGAGCATTGAGCACCGTATCGCTGCTATGAAGCAGGTATATGAGGCAGGTATCCGTACAGTCTGTTTCGTATCCCCGGTATTTCCCGGTATCACGGATTTTGAAGCAATCTTTGAGCGGGTAAAGGATCAGTGCGATCTGTTCTGGCTCGAAAATCTCAATCTTCGAGGCGGTTTCAAAAAGACAATTATGAATTATATCGCCGGAAAATATCCTGATCTTGTACCACTTTACGACGAGATCTATAACAAGCATAACCGCAGCTACTTTGAAGCACTTGAAGTAAAAGCTGAGAAAATGGCTAAGAAGTATGATTGTGCCTTTGTGGATAATGAAATGCCTTATGGCAGAGTCCCGCAGGGACATCCGGTGATCGTAGATTATTTCTATCATGAGGAAATCCGTGGGACAGAGAATACCGGAAAAAGAAATCGCTAACTTCCAGTTTGTATATATCTTTTAAAAGGTATATGATTAAGAAAAACGGCAGGAGGTATCTGAATGAAATCACATAAATATTGGTCTATCGGTGCACTGATTACAATGCTTGGAACTTTTTATACAGGTTATAAGGGATCAAAAGAAGGCCATAAGTACTTTGCAGCAAGTACTTTGCTTTGCATGATTATGGCTATTTATACAGGACACAAGATGATTTCTGGTAAAAGTAGGAAGAAAAAAGAAGTTTCAGTAGAGAGTGTTGAAGATTAAAAAACAAAATATTTTAATAAATAACGCCGGTGCGGGATTTTTGATATCCAGTACTGGCGTTATTTATTCTACAGGGGCTTGGGGGGTGTAGCCACCAAATAGTCAGTTTGCATTCCTTGTCAAAAGACATCGGATCACAGTTCAGTACATCCATATAAAACTCTTTTCATAGGATGCTTCGTCTGAATTCATCTGCAATCTCCGTCATAATAAAAATATCTCCATCATTTCAAAAGAGAATGCTGGAGATATTTCGCCTTGCTTATTCTTGTAGTAACCAATCGGCTATATCGTAAATTACGATTCCTTCATAGCTATATTGGGGATGTTTGGTTCTAGCAATAATCATTTTCGGATAAGCATCTCGAATCTGAAGCCGAGGAAAGCATTCTCTCTCAAATGTTTACTGCCCGGAAATGTTGTCGCTGATCTGAATATAAAACTTCTCGTTGCTTCTCTGAGCAATAAAGTCGGTTTCCTTTTGATAGAGCTTGCCGACATAAACATTATATGAAAATAGATCATACGCTCTGTTTTTTGCAATATTTTATCTTGCGAATTTATCATTGTAACGAATATGCATATCTTCCCAATCCATGAACAATACATAAAATACTTTCCCGTATTGCGGGCTCTCTACAATTCTTCCATGATCAAGAACAGAAAAATAAGTTCCGTCAGCTTTTCGAAGATGAAAGTGAGTATAGTCATTTTCATTGCCGTTGTCAATCTGTTCCCAGATACTTGATTCTATCTGTTGCTGTTCATCTTCACGAATCAAGTTGCGAAAACTTTTCTCAGTAAGTCTGAACAGTTCATCTATATCTTTATATCCGGACATATGAAGAAATTCATCATTTGCAAAAATTAGTTCATCATCTTCTTTGTCAGCTCTGTATATGATGAATGCACCTGGAAGATGTTCAGAGATATCCTTGAATGCGAATCCAAGTTGTTTGCGGGCACCTGACGGAAGTCCTTCGCTGTAGACCATACATCCATTTTTTCCATGAAGCTTTATTTCATAAAGAGCGGCATCTGCGCAGCGCATGAGTTGTGAACGATTGGATGCAAATGTTGGATATTCTGCATATCCTAGAGAAATATAAAATGCATGTTCCTTACCATGGTATGAGAATGATTTAGGAAGTTTGGTGAATTTCTGCAGCTGTATATCTGCTTCTGCAAAGGTACAATTTGGTAAAAGAATGCAGAATTCGTCACCACCATTTCTTCCAAGTAATGCATCGGATGGGAAAAAAGTCTTCATGCTGTCTGCAAGATTCTTTAGTGCCCTGTCTCCGTAATTATGTCCATAGATATCATTAATAAACTTGAAATCATCGATATCAAGGAGCGCAGCCACAAAATGTGTTTTTGGATTTTTTTGAATCATTTTTTCTGCAAATTCATCAAATCCATAGCGGTTATAAATATTTGTAAGAGAGTCTGTGCGCGCCAGTATCTGAAACTTTTTCTTATGTTCTTTTGCTACTAACCATACTCTGGTAAGAACTGACAGGAGAAGGCTTATTGTAAGAAAAATTCCGATGATGATTACCAGTAATGTGGCATTTCTCCATCCACTTTTAGGAGTTACTTCAAATTTCCAGTTTTCGTCTCCTATTGTAAATGTATAAGAAACAGGACGATTTATTTGCCCATCTGATTGATAAACCACTTTATAAGTATCACTCCATGGAGCGTCTGTTTTTGAAATTTTGTATTCGTATCCAAAATTTGAAAGTGCACTGATTGAATCTGAAAAAATATCCGGAACACGCAGGATAACAATAGTAAATCCCCAGAAATACTCATGTCCGTTTTTATCTTTCAGGTATATGGGATTGCGGACTGCAATTCCATATCCTCCCTGTTTTAATTTGAAGGGGCCCTGCGTAATGATTGTATGGTTGTCTCTTGCGTAACAGGAAATTTTTCCGCGGTCTTTATCATGGATCAAATCAATCTTACCTGCCTCATTTTCATTAGCCGGATAAATATCTGTAACAACACCATTAGGAGCGAGCTGTACACTTTCAATAGAATCAGACATAAGATTTCCTGCAATTGTTTCAAACTGACGGATTTCGCCATCTTCACTTATTAAGATTTGCTTCAAGGTATCTGTGATCTCAATTCCATTTGTAATTTCATTCTTTATTTGTTCGCCATAGGTGGCTACGTTTAATTGTGCTGTTATGTGTCTCTGCTCTTTTTCGTGGGTGTCTGTTTTGTATACAATCAAACTAATAAGGCATATGCCCAGTAAAAAAGTGATAAGAGGCACAAGTGTTTTCTTTTTCACTTGGTTCACCTTATTCTGTTCATGGGAATTATTATAATAAAGCATTATATCACAGAAGTTGAAAAACAGAATAAGTTTTATGAAAAAAACGAACTGTGCAAAATCTTTATACATCTATGACAGAAGAATATATATCGATAGGGATTTGTGAAATCTATATATTTTAAGAAGGAGCCTTGGAATCATCATAAATATCCTGTATTTTTGCTTTTACAGCTTTACGACGTTTTTCTGTATCAGAAGGTACGTGGTGGAGCCATGCAAGATATCCTGAGCGAGAGACACCTAAAAATTTCAACATTCCGAAGACGGAAACCCGACGTCCAGCCTTTTTGGCAGCTTCCGTCTTCTCAGACACTTCAAGATAAATGGCTTCCGTCATTTTCCCAGAATGTTGATTGCTTTTTCTAACACATCAAGTGCATCTTGGGCATCACGTAATTCACGTCTGAGACGGGCAATTTCCTTCTGCTCATCAGATGCATAATTACCAGAACCACGAACAGGAATATCACCTGATTCCCGGAAGTCTTTTAGCCATTTTGTTAATGTGCTGTATCCGATGCCAAGATTTTCTGCACATCCACGTACTCCGAGATCTTTGTGATCCTGATAGTACTGGACTGCATCAAGTTTAAATTGTTTGTCATGTTGCTTTGCCATATGAGATCTTCCTTCAGCATGCCTCTATTGTATCATGCTTATGTGTATTTGGAATTTCTCATTTTGGTTTGTACTATTTATATTCTAGCACCAATACCTGCAATCTATGAAGGCAAATCTGAGAGAAATTATTCACTATATTGACGAGTCAACACTTGAAAAAGCGAAGAACGAAAAAGTTCAAAAGCAAGAGTCTCCCTCAAAGACGTCAAAAGACGTAGAGGAGTCTGTTGATAAGATGATCTCCAATCGTATGAGCAAAGCATATTCTGAATGGAAATCAAATCAAGATACACAGCCATTTAATGAAAATATAGAGAAGGAATACCAGAAGCTTTTGGAAACACTGTCTCCGGAACAAGAGGAAGTGCTTACGAAGTATTGTGATGAAATATTTGCCAGCGGAGCAGAGACAGAAGAGTTTTTCTATCGCCTGGGTATAAAGGATGGACTGAGATTAAAAAGTACGGTAAAATCTGTATTAGAAATGATGTCGTGAAATCGGAAGTTGGAGGGATAATGAGATGAATATAAAAGATTTTAAGTGGACGAGAGAACCTGATGATTACACGCTGACAGATGACAAAATTGAGATTATTACACAGCCTGGAACTGATTTGTGGCAAAGAACTTACTATCATTTCCGCAATGATAATGCTCCGGTTCTGCAGATAGAAACAGAGGAAAAATTTTTTTCATTTATAGTGAAAACTGATTTTAAGGAAAGCCATCATCGCTTTGATCAGTGCGGTGTGGTTATGTATCTTGACAGTGAGAATTGGTTGAAAGGTTCTATAGAATATGAGAATGACTATTTTCAGCACCTGGGAAGTGTTGTGACAAACAATGGATATTCAGATTGGGCAACTACGGAAATTGATGCAGAGATTAAATCTATGTGGTATCGTCTCAGTAGACGTGAAGATGATTATTGCATTGAATGTTCTGAGGATGGAATACGGTTTAAGCAAATGAGGATTTGTCATATGTGGGCTGGTGCAGGAAAAATCAAATTTGGAATTTATGCATGCAGTCCGGAAGATTCATCGTTTAAAGCGGTATTTACAGATATGAAATTGATGGAGTGTCAATGGAAAGCCCACGATGGTCAAATGCCGGATGAGATGTAGCAGACCGTATTTGATATAAAAAACCAATATGAAAATAGTTAAAGTTTTTCAGTTTGTGTAACTGAGAAAAATGAAAATTGCGGAGGTGGATTTGTTGAAGGAAAGTACATATCAAACTCCTTGCGGAACAATTCACTATTGGTCAAATAATCTGAGTTTGGATACAACGACGCTTGTATTTTTACCAGGGCTGACTGCTGACCATAGATTATTTGATAAACAGGTTGAGTACTTCGATGGAAAATATAATATTATTGTATGGGATGCACCGGCTCATGCCTCTTCCTGGCCGTTCCGCTTTGACTTTGATCTGTTTGATAAGGCAAAATGGCTGAATGTGATTCTTGAAAAAGAAGAAATCATAAAACCAATTATAATAGGTCAATCAATGGGAGGATATGTGGGACAGGCTTATGCACAATTGTATCCTGACCGGCTGGCAGGTTTTATTTCCATTGATTCAGCACCGCTCCAGAGAAACTATGTGACAGCAGTGGAGATCTGGCTTCTGAAAAGAATGGAACCAGTATATGCACATTACCCATGGAAGTTGCTTTTGAAATCCGGAACTGAGGGAGTTGCAACTTCTGATTATGGCAGAAATCTGATGAAGGAAATGATGCTGGTCTATGATGGTGATCAGCATCGTTATGCCCAAATTGCCGGGCATGGATTTCGTATTCTGGCAGAGGCAATGGAAAAGAATCTGCCATATGAAATCAAATGTCCTTCCCTGTTGATATGTGGTACAAAGGATCATGCCGGTTCATGCATAAGGTATAACAGAGAATGGCATCGAAAAACGAAAATTCCTTTAAAGTGGATTGAAGGGGCCGGTCATAATTCTAATACAGATAAACCGGAGATGATAAATAGTTTGATAGAAGAATTCCTTTCAAACATATAAAGACGATTGAAAACAATTGGTCAACCGTTATAAAAGGGCAATAAACAAATCGGAATCAGTAGGAGGATCATTATGAGATTTTATAACATATTTTTCAGCCCGACAGGGGGTACAGAGAAAGTAGCAGATATTGTTGCGAAAGGGACGAAGCTGGATGCTGAAGAAATCGACCTAATTAAAGAATCAGATAAACTCATGAAGGTGAAATTTGAAAAAAAGGACCTATGTTTGGTTGCTGTACCGTCTTACGGTGGACGCATTCCAGCAGTTGTAACGGATATGTTCTGCAAAGTAAAGGCAGATGGTACGAAAGCAATTCTTGTGGCAGTATTTGGAAACCGTATGATTGATGATACGCTATTGGAACTACAGGATGTTCTGGAGGCATCAGGATTTGTATGTATCGCAGGAATGGAGGCAGTCGCAGAGCATTCCCTGATGCACCAATTTGGAACCGGACGCCCGGATCAGCAGGATGAAAAGGAATTGCTGGAATTTGCCGCAAAGATTATGCAAAACAGCGAAGCACAAAGGATACCTGCATTTCCGGGAAACAGACCATATCGAGAATATGGTGGTGTTCCATTCAAACCTGTTGCAAATGGAAAATGCACTTCCTGCGGTCTGTGCGCAAAAGAATGCCCGGCAGGTGCCATTCCGTTGGACAATCCGAAGATGACCGATAAGGATAAGTGTATTTCTTGTATGCACTGTGTAGCAGTCTGTCCGAAGAAAGCAAGAAATTACAGTAAGCTTGTCAGTTTTATCGCTGGACTGAAAATGAAAAAGGTTTGTTCCGGTAGGAAGGAAAATAAATTGTATTTATAATAGGGCGAGCAATACAATGAGAAACATGTAAATTGATACGTGAACAATCGGCTCAGTATGATATTTAATTAAATATTGCAATGAAAAGATCATTTACCGTAAACAAGCAGTAGATGGTCTTTTTTATATCTTTTTGTGAACAAGTAGAGATTTATAGCTGGTAATATGTGTTTTATCATAATCCGTGAAATAAGATGAGTTAATTCTTCGATTTACATATTTTTTAAGGTGTTCCGGCATGGTATTATGATACTTATAAAGAACCAATTATATCTGTTGGAGAGAGCGGTGAAAAGTTATGAAGTTATTGTTTAAACAAAGGCTGTTTTCATGGTTTGACAGCTATGATATCTATGATGAAGCAGGCAACACTGTTTATGTAGTAAAAGGTCAGTTGTCCTGGGGACATAAACTTGTAATTTATGATGCCTATGGAAATGAAGTAGGAATGGTTGTTCAGAAAGTACTTACTTTTCTTCCTAAATTTGAAATTTATAAAAACGGCAGTTATATCGGATGCCTGAGCAAAGAATTCTCATTCCTGACGCCACATTATAATATTGATTACAATGGATGGCATATTGATGGAACTATTATGGAATGGGACTATAGCATTCTTGATCGAAGCGGTTATTCAATCGCACGGGTCAATAAAGAACTGTTTCATATGACTGATATATATGTTATTGATGTGCAGGATCCAGGAAATGCATTGGATGCGTTGATGTTTGTACTTGCGATTGATGCAGAAAAATGTTCTAGGAATTAGATAGTTGATCTTGTTGTCGAAGATATTCGGAGATGGGGAGGTAGCATGGGATTATTTAAAAAGAAAATCGTGAAAAAAACATATGACCGAGAACATATGAAACCAGTTATTCGTGCAAGCATTTGTACCGGAGAAGAAGTAGCAGGATTCAAAGACATACGGACTGGAAAAATCGAAGAAATCATGCTGATCAGATCTCCAGAGGACTTAGAAAAATTCAAAGAGATATATGAGATAACAGAGGAAATTGCAAAAGAATATTAGACATTGGATGAGGAGGAGAGGTTGTCATGAGAACTATAGGTAATATCCTTTGGTTTATATTTGGAGGATTACTGGGCGGTTTGGCCTGGGTTTTTGCAGGTTGCATATGGTGTATTACAATTATTGGAATTCCGGTAGGTCTGCAATGCTTTAAATTTGCAACCCTGGCATTCTGGCCGTTTGGAAAAGAAATCGTGTATGGAAATGGCATGTTTTCATTTCTGGTAAATCTTATATGGATTATATTTTTTGGATGGGAAATGGCACTTGGAAACCTGATAGTGGGTTGTATTTGGTGCATTACGATAGTTGGAATTCCATTTGGAAAGCAGTTCTTCAAGATGGCAAGACTCTCTTTCATGCCATTTGGTGCAAGTGTGATAGGGTAGAATGTGTAAGGTCTTATTGATGAAAAATGAAATAATATTATTCACGGATGGTAATATTAATATTGGAGTTCAAATAAAACCTGAACAGGAAACAGTCTGGTTGACACAGAAGTATTGTTTGATGTTAAGCATATGCAGCAGCCGGTCACTGATAAGGAATTTAAAAATTTCACAGACTGTGCGGTTAAGAAAAGTAACGAAAATGCCCTGATTTTCACAACTGAAGATATGGAGAAGCCTTTCATAAGCTTTGATGAAGGAATGTAGAATTTCTTTGAACCGGAGCTTCAGAAGAGATTGTATGAAATGGAAAAAGTCATTTAATATATATTGATCAATGATATAATATTCTAAAATGTTGATGATAAAAGAAATATAGTAATTAAAAATGTTACAAAGTTGTTCTTGATAAAAATATTATTTGATAACAGGAGATGTTTTATGTTAAAAAGAAAAGTGACGCATTACATAAAAAATGGGTAGATTCAAAAAACAAAAAATGTTTTGTAATTCAGGGAGCCAGACAAACAGGAAAAACATATATAGTTGAAAGATTTGCAGAAGAGAACTATGAAGAAATTGTTGAAATTAATTTTAAACAGATACCTTCTGCGATGGATATTTTTTCCGGTGATCTAAAAGTAGATGATATGGTTATGGCTATGTCCGTATTTGATGACGGAAAGTGCAAAAGCATTAGATAAAATATTGCAGACCATGAGAGAGTGGGGAAACTGATATTTAATAACTTTGAATTTGGAGGTTATCGGAAATGACTGAAAGAGAAAAAATGCTAAGTGGAGAGTTGTACGATCCAACGGACAAAGAATTGGAGCAATTACGTGTGAATGCACGTAAATTAGCAAGAAAATACAATTCGACGGATGAAGATGATCAAGAAAAACAAGCACAGATATTGAGGGAATTATTGCCAGCAACAGAGGAACTCCCCTATTTACAGGCGCCTGTTTATTTTGATTACGGATGTAATACGTTCTTTGGAAGATTCAGCTCTGCTAATTTTAACTTTACATGTTTAGATGTATGTGAAATACATATAGGCGATAATGTGATGATTGGTCCAAATGTTACATTGGCAACTCCTATGCATCCATTATTACCTGAAGAACGCAATATTAGGAAAAGAGAAGATGGAAATTTTTATAATCTTGAATATGCGAAGCCAATAACTATAAAGGATAATTGCTGGCTGGAATCCAATGTGGTTGTTTGCGGTGGTGTCACCATAGGAGAAGGGTGTGTAATTGGTGCAGGGAGTGTTGTAACAAAAGATATTCCGCCGTATAGTTTGGCAGTTGGAAATCCATGCCGGGTCATTCGAAAAATAACTGAGAAAGATCATATGCCAGATGGAATTGAAAAGAATTAAAAATTTGCATTGATGATAAGCAGTTCATCTGAATAAAGAAAATAAAATGATCACAATTAATAACGCCGATGCAGGATTTTTATAATCCTATATCGGCGTTTGTTGGTTATAAGAGAATGTATTTTACACTTATTTTCCAAATGTATTGCTGGATTTAGCAGCAGCTTTAGCTGCCATGGTGTTAGTGGACTCAAACAAGGAAGTTGTCGGTGCGACCGGACACATCAGTACCCGTCCTGTTCCACGATAAACATTTACCAGACCCTCTCCGCTAACTGCAGATCCGACAAGTGTTTTTGTAGATCTTTCTACGGTAAATTCAAGATTTGATGACCAGCATACAGCAAGGTTTCCATCAATTTTCAGTTCATCATTTTCCAATATGACTTCAATCAATTCATCTTCGGGAACATTAGACTCCAGTGCAGCTACACCATTTCCCTGCAAACTCAGATTAAACAGACCTTCGCTACCTAATACTGCTGATGAAAGGTTCTTTCTGGCTACAACTTTACTTTTTACATTTGCATCACAAGCCAGGAACATGCCATCTTCAATTGTCATTCCGGCTGGTCCCCATTTGCCAATGTCTGTAAGGATAATATATTTGTATGTCGGTTCTAATACCAGACAGCCTTCACCAACATATTCCGGTTTAACTGCGGTTTCTTTTGTAACCGCACCCTTGAATGCCTTTCCAAGGAAATCTCCGATACCTTTTACACCAGATGTGGCTTGTACATTACCACCCATCCATTGCATGGCACCAGCCTGGATAACAGCTGAATGGTCTTTATCAATATCAATAACAACCTGTCTTCTTCTGACATGCATTTTACTCATGAAATACTCATTCATTGCATTCATAGGTGAAACGCTGGCATCCTGCACATATTCAAGCACGTGGAAGTTTTCGATACTTTTCGCATATTTTCTGTTTTCATTTTGCAAGTTTTCAATTCGCATAGCATAATCTCCCTTTTAATAATAATTTATGATGTTGCTCGGATATGCTTATTATAAAAGAGGCAGCATAGATAGGAAACAATTCGTGCAGAGAAATATAAAGACAGAATTCTCAAAATTCGAGAAATATAAAGATGCAATTCTTCATGGTGGCTGTGTATTATGAAAAATAAATTTGTTATAGTGACAATATCAACAAAAAAACAGAATATAAACGGGGTGATCAGATGGAAGTGGCACAGAGAATTCGATTAATCCGGATAATAGAAAAGATGGAGAAAAATCCGGCATTCAGTAATAAGCTTGGCATAAAGAACACATCTGAATATTTAGCAGAAAAAGAACAGAAAAAATGAAAGACACATATCAGAATGAGTTTCAGAAGGAGTAAAAAATGTTATCGTTATTATTTGCAATTTGTATGATTTGGTTTGTTGGAAAATTTTTTGTTTTTGGGTTAAGAGCATCCTGGGGAATTATGAAATTACTTTGCACAGTTATTTTCTTCCCGGTGATATTGATTGGTATGGTTGTAGGTGGACTGATGTACATTGCTTTTCCATTGTTGATTGTCGGTGGCATTATAGCATTGGTGACGTCACATTCATAATCGATCAGGAGGAGAAAACGTATGGGATATGATATTGAAAAAGAAAAAAGAGAAGCAATTGAAGCTGGACGTAGAGCTTTGAACAGTCTTCAGGCAGCAAAAGAAAATTTAAACAGTGCAAAGAACTGGGGACTGGTAGATATGTTTGGCGGTGGTTTTTTCACTACGATGCTAAAACATTCTAGAATTGATCAGGCCAAACGGAATATGGAACAGGCAAAGTATGATCTTCGTAATTTCAGTAGAGAATTAAATGATGTAAATATGGTATGTAACTTGAATATCGATACTGGAGATTTTCTTTCTTTTGCGGATTATTTTTTTGATGGATTTGTTGTGGACTGGGTGGTCCAGGATCGAATCAATAATGCACAAAGACGGGTAGAAGAAGCAATTCGAAGAACAGAAAGTATCGTCAATCAATTACAGCGTATGTAAAGGAAAAGGCAATGAGTCAGAAATGGTTCATTGCCTTTCGTCGCGTTATGGCTTATTTTAATTTTTCTTTTTTGGCATTTAAGAGCTCAAGATTCTTGGTGAAGGTGCTTTCTCCGGAACCTTGATACCAGCTTTGCGGATCATAGCATCAAAATTTTTTTCAATTATATGCAGGGTATTCTGTTGCTTCTGGAGATCCTGCTTTTCTTTTTTTGCTGAGGACAGTTCTTCTTCCAGTTCCATCTGTTGGCGCTACAGTTTTTCAGCCGACGGAAGTTTGTGAATACCAAATTCTGAGCACGTATGATGTCACGACAGGCCCGATAGACTTCACAGTGTTTCTGAATTACTTGTTGATTTTGAATTGCCAGCCTCGTTTGCTGAATCTTATTATCGGTAGCGTGAATGGAAGCCTCCAAATCTGCAACATGATTTTTGAATTCTTCGTAGTTTAGTTGGCAATTAAAGGCCTTTAATCAGCGTTTAATCTGCCATAGGACCCAATTATCCCCGCCATAGAACCAGTTGGTTGTCGGGATTTTCGCACAGCCATTTATTGTAAGATGATAACATCAAAAAAGAAGAAAAATCCAAGGAGGACTGGCAGATGAAAGGTTATAACACAAGGTCAGTATGGATAATATCAGCAGAAATAAGGTATCTGCTGTCGGAACAGAAAAAGTTTCAAAATAAATCAAAAAATATTGATGAAGTCTACCAATCAGTGTTTTTTCGTTGTATAATGTTTTTGTCGTACAGGGTCACTTTCCTTTGTAATGTTTTGGGTCAAATTCATTATACATCAGAAAGTTCTGTACGATATTTTTTTATGAAAAAGTTGTAAAGTGGTGTTAGATAATAAAATATTGGAACAATGAAAGAGGAACAGGAAATATTTGAGCGAATTGTTATGACGAGAAAGATTTCTGGTCAAGATAGATAAGAATTAGAGTACAGGAGAAAGTAAATGGTAAAACAAATAGTAAGAGATGTTTTCTTCTTAGGCCAGCCATCTGAACCGGCCACGAAAGCTGACATCCAGGTTGGAAAGGATCTGCAGGATACGCTGCAGGCGAACAGAGAACGTTGTGTTGGTATGGCGGCGAACATGATTGGTGTAAAGAAGAATATCATCATTGTGAATATGGGATTCATAAATGTTGTGATGTTCAATCCGGTGATTGTTTCAAAACGTGACATGTATGAGACAGAAGAAGGCTGTCTGTCGCTGGATGGTGTTCGTAAGACGACCAGATACCAGGAAATAGAAGTAGAGTATTATGACTTCAAATGGAAAAAACAGCGCCAGAAATTGTCAGGATGGACAGCACAGATTTGCCAGCATGAAATTGATCATTTGTCTGGAAAGATTATTTAACCGCATGCGGATTGCGAATATTCGCTTGACTCAAAGCGGATTGTGAGGTGACGGATATGCTGAAAAACGTACTGATCGTGGTGGATGATATAGAAAAATCCATAGAGTTTTATAAAGACTTATTTGGACTGCAAGTGATTCTTAAGAATGAAGGCAATGTGATCTTATCGGAGGGACTTGTTTTGCAGGATGCCGACGTATGGGGGAAAACATTGAATGAAACTTCTACGCCATTCAATAACAGGATGGAACTGTATTTCGAGGATTTTGATATAGATGGATTGCTTGCAAAATATGAATCCGGTAAGTATTTCGTCCGATATGCCACTGAACTGACAGAACTTGCAGGTGGGCAGAAGCTTGTAAGGCTGTATGATCCGAGTGGTAATCTCGTCGAGGTTCGTACGCCATTTATGTGTAATTAAAGGAGAAGATATGCAGATTTTTGTTGATGCAGATGCCTGTCCGGTAATTGGTATTGTTGAAAAAGTTGCAAAAGAGCACAGTATTCCGGTAACGTTATTGTGTGATACCAATCATGTGTTATCTTCTGATTACAGTGAGGTGATTGTAGTTGGAGCCGGAGCAGATGCCGTGGATTATAAACTGATCAGCATTTGCCATAAAGGCGATATTGTTGTATCACAGGACTACGGTGTGGCTGCAATGGCATTAGGAAAAAATGCGTATGCGATTCATCAATCCGGGAAATGGTATACCAATGAGAATATTGACCATATGCTTATGGAACGGCATCTGAATAAGAAAGCACGAAGGGCATCCGGAAAGAATCATTTAAAAGGACCACGAAAACGAACATCGGAGGATGATGAGCATTTTAGAGAATCCTTTGAGAAAATGATACATATGGCAATGGATAAGGAGAATTGATTTGAACGTACAGATTTTTGGAACAAAGAAGTGCAATGATACAAAGAAAGCAGAACGTTTCTTTAAGGAACGTGGGATCAAGTTTCAGTTTATTGATATGAAAGAAAAGGGCATGAGCAAGGGCGAATTCAATTCGGTTGCCCAGGCAAATGGTGGACTGGAAAATATGATAAACTGGGAGGGCAAGGATAAGGATCTGCTTGCGCTCATTAAGTACATTGCAGAGGAAGATAAACTTAAGAAGGTGCTGGAAAATCCGCAGGTGATTAAGACACCGGTGGTTCGTAATGGAAAACAATCCACTCTTGGATATCAGCCGGATATCTGGAAGGCGTGGAAGTAAGAAACAGGATGTTTTACCATGTATGAGGAAGAAGAAAATCGCTGGCGTTGTTCCTTCCGGTCTGATGGAAAATGGATCAATGTAAACGAACTTCTGCAGACGTTTGGCGGAGGTGGACATGCTGCAGCAGCTGGTGTGCGCAAACGGACGAATGATGTTGAAAAATTCAGGCAGGAAATCCTTGAGTGGATTGTTATGATGAGAAAGTTTTCCGGGCAGGATAAATAAGAATTAGAAACAGAACACAGAAGAATCGGGAGATGTAGAATGATGGAAAAGGAAAGAACCTATATTGCAATCGATCTTAAGTCATTCTATGCGTCTGTGGAATGTAAAGAACGAAATCGGGATCCTTTGACGACCAATCTTGTGGTTGCAGATAAAAGCAGAACAGAAAAGACAATCTGTCTTGCGGTATCGCCAGCATTAAAGTGTTATGGGATACCAGGAAGGGCTCGTTTATTTGAGGTTGTTCAAAAAGTAAAAGAAGCCAACAGCGCCCGCAGGTGGAAAGTGCCGAACAGAATTTTTATCGGAGCCTCTGATGACAGCACAGAATTAGATACCAATCCGGAACTGGAGATTGATTATATTGTTGCTCCTCCCCGGATGGCTCTCTATCTGGAATACAGCACCAGAATTTACAGTATTTATCTGAAATATATTGCGCCGGAAGATATTTTCCCGTATTCGATCGACGAAGTATTTATGGATGTAACGGATTATCTGCATACTTATAATATGACAGCAAGAGAACTTGCAATGACCATGATACAGGATGTGCTGAAAACGACAGGTATAACGGCAACTGCTGGAATCGGAACGAATATGTATCTGTGTAAGATTGCGATGGATATCGTGGCAAAGCACATTAAAGCAGATAAAGATGGTGTACGAATTGCAGAACTGGATGAAATGTCATACCGAAGGAAACTCTGGGGTCACAGACCACTTACTGATTTTTGGAGAGTAGGAAAAGGATATGCAAAGAAGCTGGAAGAATACGGGCTTTATACAATGGGAGATATTGCCAGATGTTCCATCGGAAAAGAAAATGAGTTATATAATGAAGACTTGTTATATAGGTTGTTTGGTGTTAATGCGGAGCTGCTGATCGACCATGCCTGGGGATATGAGCCCTGTACCATGGAAATGGTCAAGGCTTATAAGCCGGAAACGAACAGTGTTTGTTCCGGGCAGGTACTTCATTGCCCTTATGATTTTGAAAAAGCAAAATTAGTCGTTAAAGAGATGACAGACCAGATGGTTTTGGATTTGGTGGATAAGAAGCTTGTAACGGATCAGATCGTGTTGACGGTTGGTTATGATATTGAGAATCTGAACAATGCCGACAGGAGAAAGCAGTATCATGGAGAGGTTACGATCGACCGTTATGGAAGAAGAATTCCGAAACATGCACATGGAACGACCAATCTGAAACGGCAGACTTCCTCAACCAAGATGATAACGGATGCAGTAATAGAGTTATATGACAGGATCGTTGACAGAAACCTGCTTGTCAGAAGAATCAATATCACAGCGAACAGGCTTGTGGATGAAAGTTCTGTCAAGAAAGAAGAAGTATATGAGCAGCTGGATCTTTTTACGGATTATGAGGCGCAAAGGAAAAAGCAGGAAGAGGAAGAGGCTGCGCTGGATCGCGAAAAACGTATGCAGGAAGCAATGCTTAGTATCAAAAAGAAATTTGGAAAAAACGCTGTACTGAAGGGGATGAATCTTCAGGAAGGTGCAACCGCCAGGGACAGAAATGAACAGATTGGCGGTCATAAGGCGTAAAGGAGTTGAAAGAGGATGAAAAATAATTCTTATGACGATATCATTAATTTACCGCATCCGGTCTCTAAGAATCATCCGCAAATGCCACTTCGGGATCGGGCAGCGCAATTTGCTCCTTTTGCAGCCCTGACCGGACATGATGCTGCGATAAAGGAAACGGCAAGATTAACCGATGAAAGATTGGAACTGAGCGAGGAAGCGATTGCTCAGCTGAATGAAAAAATCAATATAATCAGAAATAATATCGGTATAGAACAGAAAGTATCGATAACTTATTTTATTCCCGATGCAAAAAAAGCAGGCGGCTCCTATGTTACGTGCTCTGGTATTGTAAAAAAGATAGACGAATACGAGCATACCATCATTATGACGGATCAAACGGTTATTCCAATCGAGCAGATAAGTGATATTAAATGTGAAGAGTGGTAAATGTGAAAAATGTTTCACTGGTGTTGATTTACTGTTTATAGTATTTCGCAACATCGTTTTTGAATTTTTCAAAAAGAGGATAATAAATATTTATAATGTCCTGAAATTTCTCTGCGGCGAAAGTACCATCGTAATCATGAGACAAATGATTTCTGGATTTCAGCATTTGCAGCCAGGTGTCATCATCAATAATACCATTGGTAAATGCCTGCTGCAGAGTTTCGCGTGGAGAGCCAACTGCAAAATCAAGAATTCCCATTTTTTTGATCAGAATATCTTTCATAACTTTCCAGGAGATGTCGAAAGTAAGACTGAAATTGAGAACAGTTCCTTCGAGAACAAAATCGGTCTTGGGGTCGGCTGTTTTGCTTTTTGCAAGATTGGAGAGACTTTTACAGAAAGTGTTATAGCGGTTAATAAATTTGTTTTCCATATTTTTTTATATCCTCCAATAAATACTCATTTTTTATACTGTCAAAGTCAAAAATATCAATTTTCCTTAGTGTTTCAATCTGCTGAAGATCATCTTCTAACTGCATTAGATTATTACAGCCGTATACTACAAAATCAATATCACTGGTGGGGGTCGCAGTGCCTGTGGCGAAGGAACCGAATAAATCAAGGCGCTTTACGTTATTTTTTTTGCAAATTATGGTTACTTTTTCGATGATTTCGGAAATTGGCATTACGTTCATGATCCACTCATGTCCTCCTTTACCTGGAAAATTCTGATAAAATATGATAGCAGTTTCTATAGATTAATTCAACTTTAAAGACACTGACTGCGGTTGGTGTTATTCTATAGTCGTAATCCTTTCGTGGTGTTATGGATTATTTTAATTTTTCTTTTTCGGCATTTAAGAGTTCAAGATTGAGCCCTTGTTCTCCAGCTGTTTTATCTACCCAAAGATTCAAAGAGTCTATGGCTAAAGAAATTTCATCAAGTTTTTTACTGATATAAGCAAAATCTTTCATTTCATCATCGCTGATCTTACCGTCACGGGCAATCTGGATCAGACGACCGGTAAGAGGGTTGATTTCATTTAAACTGGCAATTGTCTCCAAAATGATATTTGACAGATCGGTCATTTCTATTTCTGGAACATAACGATAGCCGATTTCGCATTTGTGAGAGCAATAATAATTGCAAAGATCTGGTCTTTTATAGGCATCTGCCATCTGGAGGATATCATAAGGCGTAGGTTCTTGTGTTTCATATTCAAATTTTTCAATTTTTGAATCAGAGACAGCATCCATTCTTTCACTGGCTTCTGCTCTTGTAAGTCCTGCCGCTTCTCGGCAAAGCTGGTAAATTGTTTTGTTTTCCCTGGTGGATTGTTTACCCATGAGAATTTCCTCCTCGTATATCGCTAAACTTGCAGATTATTTATGTTCCAGGCCGCATGTTGAGCATGTATTTCTTATATGAATTTTATTATACATAAATTATGAACTAACAACAAGTAATAGACTTTGTAAAATTACCTATTTTATAAATCATTTCACGGGAATTTTTTACAATTAAATAATCCATTCCAAGGAAAAGCCAGCCCAGCTATTCATTGGAAAGACCATAGAAAAGACAGGTTCAGATACACTGATTAACCTCAGTATGTCCGGAACTGTTTTTTTGTTGCTATCGTTACTTTCGGGTGTCTTTGCCACGCTTGCTTCCTGGAGATTTCAATGACAACCCCTCTCCCATAAGGTATAATAAAGCAGAGTATTTTGTTTTGCTCACCACGAAACGAGAGGGAGATCTACATTAATGGATGCGAATGTGATCAATGAATTGAAAAGCGGCTTAAATGCCGCTTATATAAATGGTTCTGTGGCAGCAAATCTGGCGTATAAGCCAGTATTTGTGTCGAATAATCCGGAAGATGGGAAGAAAGTTATTTCATCTGTGGAGGATGAATTGCTGCGCTGTGATCAGTTTCAGATCAGTGTTGCATTTATCACGATGGGTGGTGTGACACCGCTCCTGCAGACGTTAAAATGGCTTGAGGAAAAGGGCATTAAAGGACAGATTCTTACGACCAATTATCTGAATTTCAGCGAACCGAGAGCACTTGAGAAACTCAATGGATTGAAAAACATTACGTTGAAAATGTATGACGTGCATCAGAACTTAGAAGTAGGAGATATGGTGCAGGAGAGGGTGATACGGAGAGATACGAATATGAGTGCCCTTGCGGGAAAGGAAAAATCATAGAAGAACATGATAATATTCCTGGATTTCGTGATCATGATGTTTGGATAAGTTGTGATGAATGTTCCAAAATATACATTGGATACTTCAAAAGGAGTTCGCGGTTGGGAATTAGTGGAGAAAGAATAAATATGGGAAGATTAAAAAGCTGGATCCTAACGACATTTTATAAAAATGAGCTGCTTGCGATACAAAAAGAATATGAACGTAAGGTAAAGGAAATTAACTATGAAGCTCAAAAGAAAACGAAGCTGATTGATACAGTTCATAGAGTGTTTCGTGAACCTAATCATGTGATTATTGGAGTAGAAACTAATAAAATGGGGGATGAGGTTCTTGTTGTTCAGTGGATACATAGCAATGATATATGGATTATGCTATACAACGACAAATATAAAGCCTGTAGCAATCATTCTAGAATTATGGCTACTTATGAGAAACCTTACGGAGAAGCTGAGTATATTCATATAGATGATATTATGGTAGAAGATAAAGAGATAGGTAATGGATCAATCCTTATGGAATATTTCCTTAAATACTGTAAAACGACGCCAGCAAAATATATATCGGGTAGTTTATCGTCTGTAGATTCAGATCATTTTGATAGATCAGAACATTATTATCAAAAGCATGGATTTAAAGTTGAATTTTATGAAGGGCGAAAATCCGGTAGTATTAGGTATGACATGAATGACAAGAAAACAAGGAATAAATTATAATATTGATACAAGAACGTATGTTCGATATAATAACTCTAGGATCGCCAAATTATCACAACTAAAAACATATCTCTACCTTTCGGGAATACCCCTCATTTCAGGTATATCCTGTCAAGAAAGATGAAGATATTGTTTTATGACTTTGGTTTCCTGAGGTCACACAGTTCAGAAAGTGTATCTTTTTTAGAATTCCTTTTTGTAGATACTTTCTGATTTTTTTCACCTTAGAGGGTGGCTAAGGCTGTCATTTCCTGTTCCGTAGTTATATCAAGATATACCATCGTTGTTTCTACGGAGGAATGACCGAGAAGAAATGAAATCTGAATACTACGATGACATTTTGAACGGGAACATGAGCTTCTCATCCTCATGTGCTCAATCAGGGTATCCGTATTGTTTTGTAAATAAGTTACATCTATAATGCTTTTTTCAGAAATTGTAGGAAACATTATAAATGAATATGATGGTAGGCAACATATAAATGCAAACAATATCTCCACCTTTTTTATCTGGAAGTGTGTTAAACACAGGATAATTCAAAAAAAGTGTTGATATGTTTTGGGTTGTGATAATTTGATAAATTTTAGAAAAGGTTACAGATTGACACCTGCTGTCAACCAAAGTTACAATTCATAGTGTTGAGAGCGCTTATCAATGAACTTATGATAAGAAAGGATACAATTTTATGAATGGATTAAAATTTATAAGAACAAGATGCAATATATCTTTAAATGAGTTGGCAGATATTTTGGATGTAAGTCGACAGCAGGTAAGTGCCTGGGAAAACGGTGTAAAGCCTATTTCTCAGAAAAGATTAAACCAGTTATCGAAGTATTTTGGTGTTGACGAAAAATATTTTCTGGATATATCAGAAGATGATAAAGAGTTTATTGTTTCCAAAGCTCTATATCGCCGTCAGGACAATGAAAAAGAGATATATTGTTTTGTAAAACAGGGAGAGATGGAAGATGATTTCAAGTATAGACCGTTTTCGTATCCTAATTTTGAGGAATCATTAGATGAACAAATGATTCGTGCGAAGAAAAAGAACAAAGATACAATAGAAGGAATACAGGAAGCAATGAGGTATTTTGGCAAGCCAGATAAGATTATTGAGGAGATTTCTGCAATTAATCGCGGCTGTAAGGTTTATGATGCACTTACAAAGTATTTGAGACAAATGCCAAATAAGGCTCCGGGAACAATTATTTTGTATTATAATATGGTCAGAAATGTTCTTTTTTCGCTTCTGATTGCCAATGGACTGATGAGTAAGGAAGAACTTGAAAAAGAATTTGAGCATAATATTGGAAGTAAATTGTATGATGATATGGAATGGATCTATGAACAAGCTGATATTTTCAAAAAGAGATATGATTATAAAGTGAAACTGGTTGAAGAACAAAGGATTAAATTCCAAAAAGAGGAATAGAAAATGAAAAGTGAAAAAACAGGTACCTCAATGAGTAGAATTGAAAATACAAGATTAATATCCGCAGTTTATTGTGACTGTAAAAAGTGTTTTCATTCTGTAAATAAAAATGGAATGCTATATTGTAAATATTGCAACGGTGTACAAAGGGAACATAATAAAAAACTTAATCATGGACTGCCAATCTTACACAAAGTACCGCCCAAACGAGACTACGGGCGGTATTTTTGTATCATGGCGGAGAAAGGAGGAACTTCCCACGGGGGCTTGACTGAAAAGTTGAGCCCCTTTTTTCATGCCAAAAAACAGGAGGTAAATGCTTATGGCAGATGATAAAACCACAAAAACGCCGGAACAGCCGGTAACGGATAGCGGGCCGGGCAAGGAAACGCCTCCCGCTCCCCCAAAAGAGCCGGAGAAGGTTTCCGTTTCCCCGGAGCCGGAAAAAAAGACGGAACCGGAGGTAAAGAACCCGCAGGTTTCTGTCTATAACTTCTCTGAAATTATGAAGGAAAAGAAGGTCGAGGAACGGGCGGCAGCTCCCAGCGGGGAAAAGCCTGCCCCGGCAAAAACGGAAAAACCGGAAAAGCAGCCGGAGGCTCCGAAGAAAGCGGAGGAAAAACCCAAAGAGCCGGAACAGCCGAAGCGCCGGGGCCGTCCCCCGAAAGCAGATAAGGACAAGGCCGCAACCCCGAAGCCCGAAGCTCCCGCACAGAAACCGGAAAATGCGGTCAAAAAGGAACCGGAGAAAAAAACGGCGCCAACGGTACAGGCCGCTCCCGCTCCGAAGGAACCCGAAAAACCGAAGGATGCACCACGCCGGGGCAAGGAACAGATCGTCTATATCAAGCTGAACGAGCTTCACGCCTTCAAGAACCATCCCTTTGAGGTTCGGGATGATGAAGAAATGCGGGCTATGGTGTCCAGCGTCAAGGACAAGGGCGTGACCCAGCCCGCTATCGTCCGTCCCCGTGAGGATGGCGGCTATGAGATCGTGTCCGGCCACCGCCGCCAGAAGGCCAGCGAGCTTGCCGGATATGCGGATATGCCCTGTATTGTTCGCAATCTGACGGACGATGAAGCCATCACGCAGATGGTCGAGGACAATCTCAACCAGCGTGAAGAAATCCTCCCCAGTGAGCGGGCCAAAGCCTTGAAAATGCAGCTTGAGGCCATCAAGCACCAGGGCTCCCGCACTTCGGGCCAGATTGACCCGAAGGACGCAGGAAAACGCTCCAACGAAATTGTAGCCGAGCGCAATAAGATGGCGGTCAAGCAGGTGCAGCGGTATATCCGGCTCAATGAGCTGGTTCCCGACCTGATGAAGCTGATGGATGAAAAAAAGCTGGGCTTTACTACGGCGGTGGAGCTTTCCTATATCGGCAAGAAGAACCAGAACTATATCGCCGTCGCCATTGACAGCCAGCAGTCCTCGCCGTCGCAGGCACAGGCAAAGCGTATGCGGGAGCTGGACGAAAAGAAGCTGCTCAACGGGGATGTGATCGACGGCATTATGATGGAGGACAAAAAGGAGGTAGACAAAGTGATTTTGACAGGTGCGGAACTGAGCAAGTATTTCGGCAAGGAAACTACGCCGAGGGAAATGAAGGATCAGATCATCAAGCTGCTGGACGACTGGAAGGGACAGCAGAAGGAACACGAAAAGCCGGAGAAGAAAAACGAACAGGAAAAGTAAGCCCAAACTTCGGGTCAGCATGGCCCGAGGATTGCGGGGCTCTGCCCCGCTCCCCGAAGCTCTGGAGATATAAATGATTCCCCGTCGCCAGTTATTCCGTAGCATAGCCGGGAAAATCAGTCAAGGGCAGCGCCGCCGCAGGCGGTGCCGGAGGCACCCTTGACGGATTTCTCCCGGTTATGCTTTTTCCCGGTCAAGCGACGGGGATATAAATTCTCCAGAGCCGTTCCCCTTCCCGGGGGAAGGGGCGGAGGGGTTGGGCGATACCTTGCTTTTCCCTAAACCAAAACAGAAATGGAGGCTCAACCAATGAAACGACCTTTAGCGTACCTGACCGCCGCATGGAGCGGCGAGCCGGATGTTGATATGGAGCTGGCGGCCCACTACTGCCGTCTTGCTTATGAGGTGGGCTTTTCCCCGATCTGCCCGCTCTTGTACCTGCCGCTGTTTTTGAATGACAGCGTTCCCGAGGAACATAAGGCCGGGATCGATATGCGCCGGGATATGCTGCGGCGCTCCCATACCCTGATCGTCTGCGGCAGCGCTGTGGACGAGGATGTAAAAAACGATATTGCGGTTGCCGGACGGCTGGGCATTGCGGCGACAACGCTGGAAGGGGTGCTTGCCGTGAAGGGACACGGCACCCCGGGCCATGCCGGACATTAAGCTGGGGAGCCTTTTTGACGGGATCGGCGTGTTCCCTCTGGCCGCCTCCCGGTGCGGTATCCGTCCGGTATGGGCCAGCGAGATTGAGAAAGCGCCCATCTCCATAACCAAAAGGCACTTTCCCGATATGGCGCATTTGGGAGATATTACGAAGGTGGACGGCGGGAAAATCCCGCCGGTCCATGTGATAACCTTCGGCTCTCCCTGTCAGAACCTTTCTCTGATCGGCAACCGCTCCGGCCTTGCCGGGGCAAAATCAAGCCTGTTCTATCAGGCGTTTCGTATCATACAGGAAATGAGGGATGCCACTGATAACCTATATCCAGCTATCGCTGTTTGGGAAAACGTCATGGGAGCGTTTTCTACAAATGACCGGATGGACTTTAGAGCCGTCCTATCCGCCTTCTCGGACACCGAAGTTCCAATGCCTCCTTCGGGAAGATGGGGAAACGCCGGAATGGTGCGAGGGGGAACGCCTGATGTGTGCTGGCGGCTCATGGACGCCCAGTATTGGGCAGGCACCCGAAGGCTGGCACGAAGGCAGCGGATTTTCGTCGTGGCGGATTTTGGAGGCAGACGTGCCGCAGACATACTATTTAAGCCCCGTCCAATGCTCCCACTTCCTCCGCCTTGCAGAGAGGGCGGGCGGACCGCCGCCGAAGGAGATCGAACAGCTTCTTTTGAAACAGGGCGGCAGATACCAGTCATCCACCCCTTTCAGTGCTTCCGTATGCGGGGAGCGGCAAAAAGACAGGAAGAAACGGCCTTCCGAAACAGCTTCGGATTACCAACTGACCCTTTTCCCACTCTTTTAGCCAGTGATGTAACGCCCTTTGCCTTCTGGTATGAGGGCGACCCGGCGGGCGGCTGTATCCGCTTCTTGACGGAAACGGAAAGCGAGCGGCTGATGGGGCTGCCGGAGGGCTGGACAAAGTACGGGGCGGACGGCATGGAGATCCGGCCTCTGCAACGCTACAAGGCGCTGGGAAATGCGATTGCCCTCCCTTGTGCCGATTACATTATGGCCGGGATCTATGAGGTACTGGCTGACCGGGCCGGAAAGGAGGAATAAGCCCATGTTTGAAGCCTATATAACCAATACAGCCCTGTACCCCTTAATGGGGATCGAGGTAGGGACAACGGTACATTTCCCCATGACGACACAGGCGTTGCAGGCCGCCCTTGCCAAAATCGGGATAGACGGGAAACGGTACAGCGAAGTGTTCTTTACCAGCTTTGACAGCGATGTGCTGGGACTCTACGATCATCTCTACGAATGTGAGAACATCGACGAGCTGAACGAGCTGGGCCACGCCCTGGTGGAAGTACGGGATAAGGGCGGACTGGAAACCTTTGAAGCTGCTCTTGTCTTGGGAAACCACACAAGGAGCGTGAAGGATTTGATAAACCTGACGCAGAACCTTGACTTGTACCGCTTTTACCCGGATATTTCCGATGATGAAGGGCTGGGCCGTCTGTACGCCGACGAGCTGGGGACCATCGACATACCGGAGCACATTCAGAACTACTTCGATTATGAAGCCTACGGACGGGATGTGCGTATCAACGAGGGCGGCGTATTCGCTCCCGGTGGGTATGTGTCGGCAGTCCCGGAGGGCTTCAAGGAGTATTACCACGGGCCGCAGGACATTCCGCCGGAACACCGGATATTTGCCTATCCTGAAAAGGCCGAGCCTGTCCACTCCATTCTCGCTACACTCAAACGGTTTCAAGAAGCCCCACCCGCTCCGAAAAAGGACAAGGCGGGGCCTTCCCATGAAGAACGGTAAGACTTCGGGCCAGCATGGCCCGAAGCATAAAGGAGGTGCATACCATCAACTATTACCCTATCAATGAAGGAGCCGCCCGCCGGGCAAAAGAAATGAACAGCTTTTCCGACTACAAGGAAGGGAGCGCAACGGCGGAATACCGGGCAATGGTGGACAAGGCCGCCGCCATAGCGGAAAAGCAGAAATCCCGGGTGGACCCCATGTACCATGAGAAGATCGACCATCTGTTAGACACCTACGCCCGCAAGCTGGCCGAAAACATGAACCAAGGCTTTGCCATTGACGCGAGGGTTCCCTCTGTGCTGATCGCCGGGCCTTCCAATTTCCCGGTGGGAAAGAAGGAAAAACAGAACCGGGCGCGGGACAGCAACATGGAGGAATGGCGGCATATTCAAGGGCTGCTGGATAAGATACGCAGCACCGGCATGGGCGGGATCAGCGCCGATGACCCGGCAGCGATTGAAAAGCTCCAGAAGAAGCTGGACGGGCTGGAACGCTCCCAGCTCATTATGAAGGAGGTCAACGCCTATTACCGCAAGCATGGCAAGCTGGACGGCTGTGCGCTGCTGTCGCCGGACCAGATTGAAAAGCTGAAAGCAAGCATGGCGTCAAGTTGGCGAAGCGACCCGAGGCCCTTTGAAAGTTACCAGCTAACCAACAACAATGCGGAGATCCGCCGGGTAAAGGCCCGTATCGAACAGCTTTCCAAACAGGCACAGCAGGAATTTTCCGGCTGGGAGTTCGATGGGGGTCGTGTGGAAATGAACCGGGAGGACAACCGCTTGCAGGTGTTCTTTGACGGAAAGCCTGACGCGGACACCCGGGCCGAGCTGAAAAGCAGCGGCTTTCGTTGGGCTCCCAGCGTGGGCGCATGGCAGAGGCAGCTCACAGACAACGCCATCCGGGCGGCTGACCGTCTGGAATGTATCAAGCCGCTGTCCGGCGAAAAGCCCTCCCGGCTTCAAAAGAAGCCCTCTATCTTGCAGACCATGCGGGAACAGGGCGAAAAAGTCCAGACGGAGCCGGAAAAGAAAGCTCCGTCCGGCAGAGATGCCGAGCGGTAAGCCTCGGGCCACATTGGCCCGAGGTTTTCTGTTCCCCGAGATTGTACGGGGGCCTCCCGGATAGCGGGAACCCCGACGGAAAGGAGGTTTTATGCAGGAAGAAGTAAACCAAAAAACGGTTGCCCTTTCAATCAGGACAACGAAGCTCACGGGAAAAGTGCTGGCTGCCGCTCTTGGCAAGGTGGTTCGGGCGCTGCAAAAGCACCACCGGAAGGCGCTGACCCCGCAGGGACGCCAGAGTGTAAAAAAGCTGATGAACCACTATGGCGGCAAAAGCGCCATGCCCTATGTGGGAGCCCCAAAGGATTTTGACCGGATCGCAAAGGAGTTCCATGTGGACTACGCTTTCCATAAAGTGAGCCCCGGTCATTACCTGCTGTTCTTCAAAGCCAATCAGGCGGACGCTATCACGGCGGCCTTCCAGAAGTACAGCGCAAAGGTGCTGAACAAAGAGCAGGACAAGGCTTCCATCCTCGGCCAGCTTCGGAAATTCACGGAGCAGATCAGGACGCAGGCAAAGGAAAAGCAGCGAACCAGAGAGGCGGTGAAGGACGGACGTTGAGTGACAAGATCAGAAAATATGTGCTCCCAAACCTGCCGTACCTCTTTGTGTTCTGGTTCTTCTCCAAAATCGGGACGGCCTACCGGATCGCCCCCGGCACAGACTTCGGGACAAAGCTCATGGGGATGCTCGATACCTTCCCCAAAGCCTTTGAAACCTACTGGCCGGGGCTGGGAGGTATTGACCTGCTGGTGGGCCTTGCCGGTGCGGCTGGGGTGTATCTGCTGATACAGTCAAAGATCAGGCAGGCGAAAAAATTCCGGCGGGATGCGGAGTACGGCACCGCCCGCTTTGGAACAAAGGAAGATATAAAGCCATTTGTTGACCCTAAATTTCAGAACAATGTCATTCTGACCGGGACGGAGTTCCTTACCATGAACACCCGTCCGAAGATACCCGCCAATGCCCGGAACCTAAACGCCTGTGTCATCGGATCGTCCGGCTCGGGAAAGACAAGGTTCTGGTTGACCCCGCAGCTCCTTCAAGCCCATTCCTCGTATGTGGTGGTAGACCCGAAGGGCGGCACTCTCGACCAGTGCGGGCGGTTTCTGCAACGGGAGAAATACAGGGTGCGGGTGTTCAACAGTATCGACTTTTCAAAATCCATGCACTACAATCCGCTGGCCTATATCAAGACAGAAAGCGATGTTTTGAAATTTGTTACCGCCCTGATTGCCAACACCAAAGGCGACGGCAAGGAGGGCGACGAGTTCTGGACAAAAGCAGAAACCCTCTTGTACTGCGCCCTTGTGTCCTACATCGTCTTTGAGGGGCCGGAGGAAGAACGCAACATGAATACGCTGGTGGAAATGATAAACAGCATGGAAGTCCGGGAGGATGACGAAACCTTCAAAAACGCGGTGGACTATATGTTTGACGGGCTGGAACACCGCAGCCCCCAGCACTTCGCCGTGAGGCAGTATAAGAAATACAAGCTCGCCAGCGGCAAGACAGCCAAAAGCATTTTGATTTCCTGCGGTGCAAGACTGGCTCCCTTTGATATTCCCCAACTTCGGGAGATCATGTCTTATGACGAACTGGAGCTGGATAAGCTGGGGGATGAAAAATCAGCGCTGTTCTTTCTTATCAGCGACACGGACACCACCTACAACTTTTTGGTTGCCCTCGCTTTTTCGCAGATGTTCAACCTTCTGTGTGAACGGGCTGACAACACCTATGGCGGGCGTCTGCCCTATCATGTGCGGGTGCTGTGGGACGAGGCTGCCAACACCGGGCAGGTGCCGGGGCTGGAAAAGATTGTGGCCGTCATCCGCTCCCGTGAGATCAGCCTGACGCTTTTTTATCAGGCAATGAGCCAGTGCAAGGCATTGTACAAAGACCATTCCGAAACCATCATGGGCAACATGGACAGTATCGTATTCCTCGGAGGCCGGGAGGCTTCCACCCTAAAGGATATTTCGGAAAACTGGCTGGGCAAGGCCACCATCTCTATGCAGACCGAGGGCCGAAGCCGTGGACAGTCTGAAAGTTACAGCCAGAATATGCAGCGGCTTGGCCGGGAACTGATGACCACCAGCGAGATCACCACCATGCCCGGGGATAAATGTATCTTGCAGCTTAGGGGGCTCCCGCCCTTCCTGTCCCCGAAGTATGACTTGAAAAAGCACCCGAATTACAAGTACACAGCCGAATTTGATAAAAAGAAAAACGCCTTCCGCTTGGAAAGCCTGTTCCGCCACCGGCCATTGAGACTAAAGCCGGAGGACGAATACACGGTGTACGAAGTGGACGGCTCCGACACGGACGAAGAAGCTGACCTGTTGAATTTCGATGATCTGGACAGCGACGAGTTTGTGTAACTTCGGGCCATGATGACCCGAAGCGCCGCCGATGTGGGCGGCTTTTTTTGTACCCAAAACCATCAAACAAACAAAATGGAGGAACGTATATGGAATTTTTCAATCAGGCAATCGACATTCTTAAAATTCTGGTCATGGCTCTTGGCGCCGGTCTGGCGGTGTGGGGCGTCATCAACCTTCTGGAAGGTTACGGGTCGGACAACCCTGCGGCAAAATCACAGGGCATTAAGCAGTTCATGGCTAATTAAAGGGAACAAAAAGAAAGGAAAAGCCAATCCAGACGGTATCAGCGGCAGGCTACAAGAATAAATTGTGATTTCACAAGATTGGTGCTATAATAAGAGAAAAGTTCCTGCCGGGGCAGCCGCTCCGGTGGTATGGATAGAAAGGCAGGAAAACAATATGCACATCAGCTATAAACCACTCTGGCACACACTGTTAGAGCGTGATATGAGAAAAGAGGATTTAAGGCTTGCCGCTGGTATGACAACAAATATGATTGCCAACATGAGCAAAGAGGGAAAGCACATCAGCATGGATACATTAGCCCGTATCTGCGAAACGCTGAATTGTGAGATTACCGATGTGATTGAGTTAGTACCAGACGAGCCTGCTTCCACAGGAGGTAAGGAACATGAGCGAATTGAAACCAAGAATAAAAGAAAACGGAATTGATTATATCCTTGTTGGAGATTACTACATCCCGGACTTGAAGTTGCCGGAGGAACACCGCCCCATCGGAAAGTACGGACGGATGCACCGGGAATATTTAAGAGAAGTCTGCCCAGCCAGATTACACACATTGACCCTGACCGGGGAATTGTGGACATATCTTGCAGACCTGAACGAACAGGCACAGAAACGGTTAGACACCATCATGGAGCAGATGAAAGCTGCCGAGGGCGTGACCGAGGAATTGAAGCGTACCCGTCAAATGGAATGGGTGCAGCGTTGCAATAACATTCACAACCGGGCAGAAGAAATTGTTTTACATGAGATGATTTATTCATAACGGTATGGTAGAATGATTATTACAAATTAGAAGTTGTAAAGGAGACTTTGTATGGGTAGAAAAGAAATAACAACAAAAGAAGATTTAATGAAAGTAATAGAATTATTCGAAAATACTGGAATTACATACTGGTTGGATGGCGGATGGGGTGTAGATATTTTAGCTGGTAAACAAACAAGAATTCATAGAGATATAGATATAAATTTTGATGCTCAACATACGGAAAAATTGTTAAATGTGCTTTTGAATCTGGGCTATAAAATTGATACAGACTGGAAACCGGTTAGAATAGAGTTATATAGTGATGAACTTGGTTACTTAGACATTCACCCGTTCGTTTTAAGTGAGGACGGAACTTCAAAACAAGCTGATTTAGAGGGTGGCTGGTATGAGTTTGAAAAAGATTACTTTGGTAGTGCTTTTTTTGAAGGAAAAACAATTCCTTGTATATCCTTAAAAGGCCAAAGAGTTTTCCATTCAGGTTATGAATTAAGAGATAAAGATAAGCATGATATTTCAATTCTTGAAAGTTTATCAAAATAACATTGCTGTAATTTCTAAGATAAATTCCACTTTATCGCTTTGAAATTTTAACTGAATAAGTATAGCACCAACCGCTGCTACATGGAAGCAAACACAACCATGCAACAGCGGTTTTTCTTTACCGTTTTTTCCTTTGACTGATAGGAGTTCCTGTTTTCTTTGATTTTTGTAGAATCCGAATGAGCCAGCGAAATTCTTCGTCTGACAGATTTTTATAGTTGATGCCGAGCTGCTTGCAGTAAAGGACAACCAGCTTTTCATCCCGACTGCCCTTGAAATTTTCAACCGCTTCCAAATTTTCTTTCAATTCATCGGCAACGGTGGTCTGGGGCGCACTCTCGCTGTCCTTTTTGTGGGCTTCCCGAATATCCCGGATAATGAGATTGAGGTCATCAAGAACCATGTGGCTGAAATATTCATCATCGCTGATATGGGCGGCTTGCAGCACTTTCAAATGCGGGTCGTCTTCGCCGGGGCGATACCGTTCAATGATTTCATGCCGGACAGTATCGACAAGGGCGTTGAGGTTTTGAATCTGCATGGTGGCAATCCCATCTACATAAATCTCAATGTCCGCAAGAAACTTGATAAAGTCCTTATGAGTGGCAAGCTCACAGAGCAGACGGTTGTTAATCCGACCGCCTTTCAGAAGTGCCACCATCTCATCATTCAAATGCAGCTCTGTTAGTGGCGTGTTGATCTGCTCCCGGTTCTCTGTCCGGCACAGCAGATAATCAACGGAAACCCCATAGAAGTCTGCCAGCGTGATAAGGTTGCCATGATTGATTTCCTTATAATCCTCTTTTTCATAACTGCCAAGAGCTGATTTGGAAATGCCCGTCAGCTCTGATAATTCTTCCAGATTTAAGCCTTTGTCCTTGCGGAGTTCCCAAAGGCGTTCCTGTATGCTTGTCGCTCCTTTCATGGGCGCACGCTCCTTTCCGGCGGTTTCATTACTGCCGCTTAACTGGATTATATCATACTTTCCGCAATCGTGGAAATTTCTGATTTTTACCCTTAATTCCTACTTTGTGGACATACGGCACAGGGCACAAAAATGTTCTATGATACAGGTAGTTCATCGATGGATTATTCCAATCGAATGACCAGCCTGTGTGGGATATGCTTCCCCGGCGATGTAGCGCCATGACTTTTGGCAGGGATATGGAGGAACCCTGACCGAAACGAGCGTACCAAAGGGAGCAATACGCCGCTGTGAGATTCAGGGGAGGAACGACACCGGGGAGAACTGGCGAACTGATACCGAAATGATACCGAAACACGACAATCTGATAGGGGGATAGTCTACCCTATTGCTGATACTTCTGGAGATTTTAGACGGCTCTATGACCGTAATTTTGCCGAAAATCGCCCCGAAACTATACACTAAAACGGGAGGAAACGCAATATGCCGAGAATGAGCAAAAAGAGGAAGCATGAGCTTTCTTTTTACCTCAATGACCGGGGGCGTGTCACTTACAACGAATTATGCCGGAAATGCAAGCATGGGTGCAAGCAGAGCTTCCGGGCGGTTGTGGTTGACTGCCCCCGTTATTTATCCAAAAGAGCAAAGAAAAAGGAGGAACACACCGAATGAATTTTGAATTTATGACGATAGGCACACCGTTGCCGCCCTGTATGCCCTTTCCCAGAGCGTTGACAGGATTTCCAGTCAGCAGCACCGCAAAGGTCATGTACTGCCGGATGTTGGACGCTATGCTATCCAACGGACAGGAGGACGAGAACGGAATCCTGTTTATCTGCTTCCCTGTCACAGCCATTGCCGCAGTCCTGTCCCGCAGCCCCATGACGGTCAAGCGTTCTCTGAATGAACTGGAAACCGCCGGACTGATCATGCGAGTGCGTCAGGGCGTTGGAGAACCAAACAGGATTTATGTGCTGATACCGGGAAAGGAGGACGCTGCCCTTGCCTGATACCTCAAAGCTGGAAAAGCTCAACCGAGAGTTGGAAAAGAGTGAAAAGAAACTGCGGAAAGCCATCAATGATGAAAAGGCATTGCAGCACCAGCTAAAGCAGCTTACCCGAAAAGAACGGACACACCGGCTCTGTACTCGTGGCGGTATGCTGGAAAGTTTTCTGCAAGAGCCGGAACGCCTGACAGATGATGATGTCATGCTGTTGTTGACACTCATTTTTCACAGGCAGGACACGCAGGAACTATTGAAGAAACTGCTGGAACGTGAGAAGCCGGAAACCCCTTAGTTTACTAAGGGCGCAATTATACACCACCCAAAGGTTGGTGCATTGCGTTCTCCGAAGGCTCCTTGCCGGAGGGCTGTGATTTTTCGCAGTCATGGTCTGCTCCAAATCATACAGGGGACGCTACGCTTCCCCTGCGCTGGCTACCGCCAGCTACCCTTTTGTGGACTTGTCATCTGGGGACACCTTGCGTTGCAAGCTGTTCCCAGCCGACAAGTTTCATAAAATATGCTATCTTTTCGATAGGCAATAAAGTATAATAAAGTCAGCAATAAATCGGAATTTTACGGTCAGTAAGGAATGCGTAAAGTTATATGATTGTATTATAAGCGATTTGTTAAATTTTTATAACCACTTGTATTTGCCTGCGATTTATGGTATAATATTTTGAAATTTAGAAAGAGGTGGGAAGATGATTAACTTTTCTTGCAAATAAAATCAAAATATGCGGTAGTGCTATACTTTGGCATTATTGTGTCTATTGCAAGAAAGTTATATGTCTATCTTACTCAATATAGTGCTGTTGCCACTTTTGCTTAGTGGTGTTATTTTATGCTATGACGAGCTGCAAGGATAAACTTTCTTGTGGCTCTTATTTTGTTTTGGAGGTGCTTTATGAATAGTGCAGAACAGATAGTTACACATGATTCACTCCGTATAGTGTCGGTTCCTTTTGGTGAAATCTATACGTAGTAAACATTCACCGAACCGACTTTGTATCGTATGACATGCAAAGGAGGATAATATTTATGTCAATGATTAAAATTGAAAACCTTACGTTTTCATATCCGACAAGTTATGATAATGTTTTTGAAAATGTCAGTTTCCAGGTTGATACCGATTGGAAGCTTGGTTTTGTGGGCAGAAACGGACGAGGTAAAACAACCTTTCTGAATCTTCTGCTTGGGAAATATGAGTATAGTGGAAAAATCCTATCATCCGTACAGTTTGATTATTTTCCTTATCCCGTTTCAGATAATACAGAATCAGCAGATGTGTAAACGATCATATGACCGGTAGCGATTTCTTCCTCAGCCAGTTCATCCAGGATCTCTGTTCCGCTGGAGCTCTTGTTTCCAATTACTTTATGTCCCGTTCTCTTCTCAAGCTCATCGATCAGCTCTTTTGGAAATCCGGTCTCTGTAAAAGTCTTAAACGGTTTTGTGATGTGAAGCCCCATCATTTCCCAGTGTCCTGTCATAGTATCTTTTCCGGTACTGGCTTCTTTTAAAAATGTATAATAACCCATTGGTCGCTCCACTGCTGCAACCTGTTTCAACGGATGAAGATTTGCAATTCCAAGCTTCTGAAGGTTTGGAATCGTAAATTCATCTACATTCTGGGAAATATGTCCCATAGTATCTGTTCCTTCATCCCCGTACTGGGCTGCGTCCGGCATTTCTCCTGCCCCAAAGGAGTCTATTACAATAGTAAATATTCTCTTATATTTCTTCATAATTTTTGTCTCCTTTCTGCTGTCTTACTTATGGATCTTACATATTTACAACAACTTTTGTTACTAATTCCTTGAAGGATTTCGCTACGCGGTCTGCTGTTTCCTGCACTTCTTTATGGTTAAGCTCTTTTTGGGAAATTCCTGCTGCCATATTTGTGATGCAGGAAATTCCACAGATTTCCATTCCCATGTGTCGGGCAGCCATAGCTTCGCATGCGGTGCTCATTCCAACTGCATCTCCACCCCATCTCTGTGCAAGTCTTACTTCTGCAGGAGTCTCATAATTCGGTCCTGTAAACTGTACATAAACACCCTCCTGAAGTTTGATGTCACATTCTTTTGCACATTTGCGGATCACATCCTGAAGACGGCGGCTGTATACCTCACTCATATCCGGAAATCTGGTTCCCAGCTCATCCATGTTCGGTCCTATCAGAGGGCTTGGAACTCCCGTTGTAATGTGATCTGTGATCATCATGAAATCTCCCGGTTTATAGGAAGGATTAGCTCCTCCTGCTGCATTAGTGAGAAGGATTTTTTTCGCACCGAGCATTCCCATAAGACGCGTTGGAAGAACAACATCTGACATTGCGTATCCTTCATAATAATGAACACGTCCCTGCATGATTACAACCGGTGTTTTCTCCACATACCCAAACACAAAACGTCCCTTATGTCCTTTTACAGTAGAAACCGGAAATCCCTCGATGTCCGTATAGTCGATGGTCTGTTCAATCTGAATTCCATCTGCAAAATCTCCAAGTCCGGATCCAAGGATCAGTGCAACTTCTGGTTTGAAATCAATTTTCTTTCTTACGCTTTCCAGGCATGTCATTAATTTTTTATACATGATTACTTCTTCCTTTCTTTTGGGTATTGTCATTATATTTATGCTTTTTTCATAAAGGCAATTCCTCTGCAATGGTCTTTCCAATGCCCTGAGCGCCTCCCGTCACAATCACTACCTTATTGTTAAACTCCATATAAAATCCTCCCCAAAAATCCGCTTTCTATTTCTGTTGCCACAACATTGTGTATTCTTTTTCACCAGTAGCATCATCGAATCCTTCGCACTGAATATCGAACCCTTCTCTTTGGTAAAAAGAGATGGCTCTGGCATTCTTCTGGTATACGTTTAATCGCAATCTAACTTTTTTATTCTTGATATACTCTAATAAAAGTTTACCTATACCACATGACTGCATTTCATCAGAAACAAAAATACCTTCCATGTATTCGTTACTTAATCCGACAAACCCCTGAATCATTTTATCATCTTCATACACATAGACTTCCGCTTGTGACATCATTTCTTTCACTAATTCATAATTACTTGTCCAATATTGCTCAGGAATAAAATAATGCGCTTTTAAATTGGTCTTTAACCATATGTCAGCAACTCTATCAATATCTATGTTCTGCATCTTTCTGATCATAACGATTATCCTCCATCAGCTTTGATTTCTCTTTAACAAAGAAACTTTATCATCCAAATATCTAATCGATCTTTGAGCTACCACTGATTTATCTTCCATTTTTTACTCTTTCTGCAAATTATCAGATACATTTTACGGGGTTTCCCATGGAAACGTAGGTTCCTTTTTTACTCTTTTGGGTTTCTCTTTCGGCGATATTCTTTTCTTTTTCCCTTTATCAAGGAACGAATATCTGGCGCATTTTTTCTTTTTAGGTGAAAAAAGATCATAAACATCGGTGTACAAGGGGTACAAACGAGATAAAATAGAAATGAGGGTCGATAGAGTGGAAGTATCAGATTTTCCACTCTATCTGAACACGGTCGCTGGTGGCCTTGATCGTAGAGATCAAACCATCGGCGGCTTTTCTTTTGTCGTCAAAATCTATGCTGTCCCAGTTGTCGAGATAATAGGACAACTTCTTTATCTGCTGGGGCGATATGGTTTCAACACTCAATTCAGCGATTGCCTTTGAAATAGTCTGGCGTCGGGTGTCCAGTTCTTCAATTTTTTTGTTAGCGTAGGCAAGCAAGGTCGCATTGGCTCCGGTCAGCGTATCCAGCAGCTTTTCAATTTCTGCCTCCACCTGTGCCAGTTCCACTTGATAGGCTGTCAGTTTCGGATTGACTTTTTCCTCCCTGCCGTGGAGTATCTGAAAGTCTTTGAATTTCTCCTGCATGGCCGAGAAAATGAATTGCTCAAATTCTTCTTTGCGGATTTTCCCGCAGCCCGGACAGCCTTTATTTTCCGTCCGTTTGGTACAGCGGAAATACCCGGTGCTGTTTGGTACATGGGTGGCTTTCAGCGCATACCCACAATGACCGCATTTGATTTTTCCGGCCAGCCAAGTGTTCTTCGGTTTCCGTCCCTGTTGGAAGGTGGTATTTGCCATAAGTTTTTTCCGGCATTTCAGCCATGTGTCAGAGGAAATGAGTGCTTCATGGGGAGCGATAACAAGTATCTGGTCTTTTAAGCACCTGTCCTTGTCCTCCTTCACATCCCGCCCCTGATAGAGATAGCAGCCGTTTGTTCCGGCAAAGTCAGAAGCGTCATTGACAATCGCTGCGCCCTGGCTCTTGAAAAATTCGTACAGCTCCAAATCGGCCTGTGCGTAAACCGGGTTTCTTAAAAGCTGGGAAAGAAATGTACGGAACATGGATTTGCCATAAATTTTTATGTCATGTTCCTCGAAGTATCGGGTAATATCTCCGAAGGAGGTTTCCGGTTCAGCGTACATTTCAAACATCAGCCGAACATGGTCGGCGGCTACGGGGTCGGCAACCATTTTCTTTGTGCGGATACCCTCTACCACAGTAGGCTCTAACTGATAACCGTATGGCGCCTGTCCGCTCATGTGAAAGCCTTTCAGGCACCGTGAATAGTAGGCGTCTGTGACACGCTTCTGAATTGTCTCACGTTCAAGCTGGGCGAATACAATGCAGATATTCAGCATGGCCCGGCCCATCGGTGTCGAAGTATCAAACTTTTCCGTGGAGGATACAAACTCCACATCGTACTCTTGAAACAGCTCCATCATCGTTGCAAAGTCCAGAATAGAGCGGCTTATACGGTCCAGCTTGTACACGATGACCCGCCGAACCTTTCCCTTGCGGATCTCGCCCAGCAGCTTTTGAAACTCCGGCCTGTCCGTGTTCTTACCGGAATAGCCTTTGTCCTTGAATACCCGGCAGCTCCCACCTTTCAATTCATACTTGCAAAAGTCGATCTGACTTTCAATGCTGATACTGTCCTTGCGGTCTACTGACTGTCTTGCGTAAATACAATCTTCTCTGATAAATTCCATATTGGGCTCCTTTCCTTGTTGGAATGGAGCTACCAACCTTACAACTATATTATACCATCAGCAGCCCCGGACAACAATGTTGCGAATGATTAGGGAAATCTGTCTCCATATTTGCTGAACACCTCGTAAAGACAACGCTCAATTTCTTTTCTGCGCTGTTCTTTCTCCTTCGGGGGAAGTACCGGCGTGAGGCTTTCCAGCACAATGATCTTCCCTTGAAATGCGACAGACTTTGTTTCTCGTTCATAAGTGACAGCTTGCGTCATTGAAAACCTCCTTTGCGAAAGTGCGTGTATATGCCAGCCTTTCCCACTTGTCCCGTGGGGAAATGTCAAAAGACGGCACCCGGCAGGTGCCGCCCTTTGAGTTTTCTCCACTTCGGGTCGATGTGGCCCGAGGTCAGTAAGGACTGGAATGGTACTTTTCTTTGGCGTCCTCCACGCTGTTGAGGTCAAATACTTCATAAAGCTGCCCCACAACACGCCGTATATCCTTCTTTGAAAATCCGCAGTTCTCCATTGCCATAATGACATAACCACGGCAAGCGTCATTGCTCCATTCGTCCGGTTCCAAGCCGGGGATCATTCCAAACGCATTTCCCATAAAGTGCTCCTTTTTTGAAAAGATGGGGAGCCGCGCCGGATCGGTTGGCCTATCATCAGACAGCATTGCCGGGGGCTCCCCATAGGTTTTCACTTCATTTCAGACACACCGGACGGACATAGGCTTCATGCCCCATAGTATTTCAACTCTCCCCATTCTGATGGCAAGGCGTTCTCATTGCCTGCGACGGCTCACGGCTTGCAAGGCCGCTTCAACGCTCGGACTGTGACTAAACGCAAGTATCCGGGGCCTGCACCTGTTCCGGTGGAGCCAGCCTTGCCCCACCTATGGCATGGACCTGTTCGCTCGCTCAGTTTTACAAAGACTGTATTCTCTGAAATCCGAGGTCATGGCGGGTCTGTCACACAGCGCGTTCCCCTTCGTATCCGGGTGTCTTTTTATTCAATTTTCAATCTGCATGAGGCTTGTCTGAACCTCGGGCCATTGTGACCCGAAGTGTTTTACCTCTCATAAGCCATTTCATTTTCCGGCCTAAATCGGTACGCCTTACAAAGAAATTTTCAAAATTTTTTCTAAGCGCCGCAGACCTCGCTCGATTGCGACACGAACCACTTTTTCATGGACGCCCTCTGCCCGGGCAATGTCCTGTTTGGTCATGCCGAGAATGAAATGAGCATAAATCCGTTTTGCCTGTTTGTCCGGCAGACTGGCAATCGCTGCGTGAAGTTCCTGCATGGTAACTTTTCGCTCGTACAGCTCATCTGCTTAATGTTAAATACCTTCGCCCAGCGTTCATATCCCGGTCCCTTACCGGCAGCCAGTTTAACTTGAATATCCACTGCCAGACTGATTTTCCGCTCCGAATGTCCGGGGCGTTTTTCTTTACCCTCAATGGCGACCAGAACATCTTGCAAGTCGTAGCCGTCCCCCAGTGTGGAGGCGCGCAGACGGGTAAAGCGTTCCTGTCCCTGCCCGGTCAGTCGGAAGCTGATACCGCCGCCCCGAACCGTCTTGACCTCATATCCGGCCCGCTTCATCAGATTGAGAAATTCGTCCAGATCAGCGGGGCGTTCCGCCAGTGCAGTATCAATGGCGAGGCGCAGCCTGTCCTGATAGGAAAGCGGCCCTTTCCGGTCTTTCTGCCATTCTCCATAATTCCGATACTTACCCTTGCTCCGGGGCTTCGGGTTCTCCACGATGGACAGCCCGTTTTCAAGGCACAGCCTGTCAGAGAGCCGCCGAAGGGCGAAGCTGGAGCCCCAAAAATTTCGGAATTTCCGGGTGCAGTCAAGGGTGGTGGAGTTGTAATAAATGTGACAATGGATGTGCTGCTTATCGGTGTGCGTGGTAACGATAAAAGCGTGCCGCCCCTTCGTCCAGCGCATAGCCAGCTCATAGCCGATACGGTTCGCCTCCTTCGGGGTGATCTCGCCCGGATAGAAGGATTGTCGTATCTGATAGCACAGCACATCATTTTCTTTTTTCTGTTCCCGGCCCGTCATAGCGGCATAGCTGGCCTTTGCCAAAAGGAACTCGTCCGCCACGGTGGCCGGATCACATTCATAAGCGGAGATATACTTTCCGCTTTCTGTTTTTTCCGGGTCCTTGCCATAGTCCAGACAATCCCGGATTGCCTCAGCAATCGTTTCGCCTTCGCCCGCATGGCGCTGCAACAAAGTTGTGGTAGCCAGAAATCATCCCTCCTTTCCATGAGAAAGGGGCGGCCCATTCAGACCGCCCCGACTTCGGGCCAGTATGGCCCGAGGCTGCTTAACTTGCCAGAAACCGGTACAGAGCGGATTTGCCTCCGTCCAGTGCCCAAAGAAGGGAGCCCGCCGCCGCTTGCAGTCCATACGGCGAAAGAAGGAAGGCAAGAAACAGAAATACAATCCCTCCTATGGGCGTCGGCGTGAAAAAGAGAGCGACACCCAGCACCGCCAGGATCACAGAGGCAATCGTCAACAGGACGGCACAAATATCAAACAGGAACACCAGCAGAGCCGCCAGAAGGGACAACGCTAAAGCAAATGGAGCAACCAACATTTTCAGCAGTATCTTCATCTTCAAAACCTCCTTTATCTATCCTTCCTACCTCTATTTTATCATGCCTGCCCGGGGACATAAATGTTGCGAAAGATTAGTAAATCCTGTCCCAAAGGTATGAAAAAAGCAGGACACTTTTTATGTCCTGCCGTCGTCCCATATTGATAACATCAATCTCATTAACCATAAACTAAAATTCATGTTAGTTTAACAAACCGGAAGTTTTCTCGCATTCTACGCAAACAAATTCTTCATCTTCAATTATATATTCCTTTATCGCCTTAGCAAGCTCATTTGGATTATCAAGATTAACCTCATGCTTAGAATTATTGATGGTTATGAATTTAGCTCTCGGTAATCTTTCTGTAAGCTTCACAGCAACCGTTTTATTTACATTATCTTTTTCCCCACAAAGAACAAGAACAGGACAAAAAATCTTTTCAATATCTTTAGTAAAGTCCATATTGACCATTGAATTTGTGAGTGTAATAAAATCATTTTTTGTTAATCCAATATTTTGAAATTGACTTTTAGGCATGAATTTGAACACTAAATTCTGTACTCTGAGTAAAAATTTAGGCATATCATACTGGGGTGCAATCAGTACAAGTGACATTACTCTTTGTGGAAAGTCAATAGCATAATTCAATGCAAGAACTGCACCAAGAGAAAGACCACACAGATTTAGTGGATCAGAAAATTTATTACAGTAATCACAAAAAGCAGAATATATTTTATCGTAATAGCAGTTTCCTTTTGTAAAAAAATCACTTAATTCCAAACAGACTGTTTCAATATTGTCAGGTAAAAACGATATTGTTTTATCCCAGCTAGACGCATTTTGTCCCATTCCATGTAAAAATATATATTTCATTTAACACCTCTAACTTCTCATTTTCTTTAGTCTATCTCAAAATTTTATGTTAGTCAATCTTCGGGTCATGCTGGCCCGAAGTGGTAAAAAAAGAACAGGGCGGCAAGCCCCGCAACGGAAGCCTGCCGCCCTCGTCTTACTTTGCCACCAGCTCGGAGAGCTCCCGCAGCACCTTTGACACCTCGCCCCACAGCTTTTCATAGTCCCGCTTCAATCCGTCGATTTCCTCCGGGTACACGCCATAGGTGTGTGCGTGTACGGCGACCTGATTGAGATTGTTGGAACAGCGCCGTTGCAGAGAGATCAGTTCTTTTACGGGCGCAAGGTCGATGTGCAGGATATACCCGTTCAGAGCCATTTTCCGTACATAAGCCCCGGCGTTGGAAATGCCCGCCTCGGCCATCCGTTCATGGATGGCTGCCAGCTCGTCCGGCGTTACCATGACGTGCAGATGGACATTCCGCTTGCGGTTCTCCATCAGCGTTCCAGCTCCCGGCCTTTCCGGCGCTCTTTTGGCTCCTTTACCTTATCCAGCGGTTTTGCGTCCAGTTCCGGGGGCGTGGGCGGGATGGGCGTGTTGTTGGGTACGCCGTCGATCATGTTGCAGTTCAGCTCCGTGGAGAGCTCGGCGGTTTTCAGATAGTTGTCTTTTTCGTGCATGGCGATCCTCCTTTATCGTTCCTCATGGTTTTTATGGTTCCGCTTCTGGCCGGGCTCCTTCGGGGGTTCCTGTCCTCTGGTTCCGTCTTTGAGCCGGGCGGTAATGGATGGGCGCACCCGGTCAGGATTGCCCGGTGCTGGTTTCAGCTCGTAGTCCTCCATCTGTTTTTCGGTCAGCGGCTTTGCATAGGTCAGTTCGCCCCATGCCATCAGCCTGCCGTCTGCCACAGGACGCCGCCTGTCATCGTCGTAGTTGACAATAGAAAGGGGCTGGTTATCCGGCGGCTTCGGGTAAGTTCCTATGTCCACGGGCCGCTGGGTGGAATAATAGCGGTAAACGCCCTCCGGTCCCAGCTCGGTATGCCTGACCGCCGCATGGTAAAGCTGCTGATAGTCGTCCACCCGGCGGTCAAAGTCCCGCTGCGCCCACGCCTGGCTGTTTCCATAGCGGCCCCAGTAGTAATCCCGATGGCCGTTTTCCCCCTCGGTAAACTGCCAGGTCACAAAGGGGCTCGGCGCTCCCGGATTATGCCCCAGCGCAAAGCCGTGTCCGGTTTCAAAGGCGGCAGCTTTCAAAATCACATATCCTTGTACGATCTCCAAGAGATTCCTCCTTTCTGTGCCTCGGGCCAACATGACCCGAAGTGCTGGATGTTACGAAATAAGAGGGTAGACCGGGGAGGAATGTAATAAGATATTCCCACCCCGGAAACACCCTCAAAAAAGCCCGGAATGTCAAGCCTTTGGAGGCGGCAAATCGTAACAGCCGCCCGGCCTTTTCTCCCGCATTTTCCTCATGCGTTCCCGGCTTTTCCGGCGGTTCCCTTCGGCCTTGCAGGCGTCGGAGCAGTAGGCTTGACGCCCCTCGGGCAAAAACACCTTTCCGCAGACCGCACAGGCTCGCAGCTCCGGGGAGATGCCTTCCGTTGTCAACGACGCTTGAAGCTCCGGGTTAAGAGGCAGGACAGCCTCACGGAAATAACGGCAGTACGCCCCTGTCCAGCACTTGTGCAGCATATAGCAGGCACAGTCAAGAGGAAGGCACAGGCCGCTTTCCCGGTCATAGTTGGCACACATCCCCGTGACAAGAGAACGGATTTTCTTCTTCTCGTCACGGGTCAGCTCCCGGGCGTCCATTTAAGACTTCGGGCCACGATGGCCCGAAGGGCGGGGCTCCACGATCAGCGCCCGGAACTTCTTCCGGCACTGTTTTTTCTTTCCTTTGCACTCCTTGTAGTAACGGCATCCCTTACAAGGGTCGTCATTGTCCCAGCCGGGGTGCGGTACTTCCTTCATCATTCGTTCAAAAGGGCTGCTTGTAAAATTCATTCTCATTCCTCCGTATCTTCCTCCCACGGCGGGGTATCTTCGTCCTCGGGTTCCTCTGCGATCTCCTCCAGCTCCCCGTCCTCATATTCGCAGTAATCATCCTCCAAATCCGGGGCCTCATGCTTCGGCTTGTAAATCTTGAAATAGTAACCAATTCCACCGCCGGCCAGCACCACCGTACCGATCAGGAGCAGAGAGAGAAGGGGGCTGTCCTTTTTCTCCGGCTCGGGTTCCGGTACTTCCTCCACCGGTTCGGTGGGCTTTGGCTCTGGCTCCGGGGTCACTTCTTTGGGCGGTTCCTTACCCTGTTCGGCAAGAGGCAGAAGGTCGTCTGTGGTAACGGTATTGAGGAAATAGACGTTCTCGCTGGTTTTCTGTTTGTCGATCACCAGATAAAACACGCTCTCGTCTGCTGTGGTAATGGTGTAAAACTCTTTACCGTCCTCGTCGGTGGCGTTGTCCACCACGGTTCCCGTCCCGTCCGGGGTAAAGGGGTTCTGTGTTTCCGGCTCCGCTTCGGTTTCCGCCGGGGCGGGAGCTGTCTCCGGCTGCGGCTCGCTGCTCTGGGCGTAGGCCGGGACCGTAAAGATCAGGCAACACAAAAGGCTGGCAGCCATCGCCGCCAGCCTGCGGTATTTAGTTTTTTTCATGGGCTGTGTCCTCCTTTTCGGGTGCCTCCGGCTTCGGGTCAGTATGGTCCGAAGCGGTAAGGCTGTTTTTGGGGTCATTCAGAAATGCCATCAGCTGGGCGGGCGTCAGTTTAAGGGAGCGCACCGCCTGCACGATCTGGCTGTTTTCTTCCTCCTGTTTCTGCTTTTCCAGCTCCCGGATTTTGGCCTGCCACTCGGCAGCCTTCTCCCGGGCTTTTTCCAGTTCCTTATCGAGCTTGTCGATCTTGTTCATGCAAGGACTCCTTTCCTCTGGCTCACAAACGCCCGAAGGCATAGAAATGTGTCTGCCAGTAGCTTGAATTGATGTTTGCGTATTGGATGGGCGAACCACAATGGAGCATCATCCCGTCGCCCACATAAATCCCCACATGGGACACAGGGCCGGGGCTGTCATAGGTTCCCGTGAAAAAGATAATGTCGCCGGGCTTTGCCTCGGAGGGGGAAATGATAGCGCACTGGTTATAAATGCCCTGTGCCGTGGTACGGGGCAGGTTGTGGACGCCGCTGGCCGTGTACACCCAGCAGACAAAGCCCGAACAGTCAAAGGAGGTGGACGGGCTGGAGCCGCCCCACACATAGGGCCAGCCGATGTACTTTGTGGCTTCTTCCATGAGCGCCGCAAAAGCCGGGTCATCCAGCGCCTCGCCGGGTATCTCATAGCTGGGGCCGGTATCTTCGCCGCCGTTGTAAATCCCCTCCCACAGATAGGGCTTGTTGCCTTTGAGCTGCTGCATAACGGTGTATATCTGCCTCTGCTGTTCGTCAAGCCTCGGCAGGATCACGGCGGGCAGCGTCTTGTTTGTGAGGGTCACATTTAAGATGTAATACTCATAGGGGACTTCCTCGGTGGTGGTTTCCCCGGTCTCCGGGTCGGTGCTGGTTTCGGTGCGGTAGCGTATCTCGACTTCCTCCGTCAAGGTCAGCTCATACTGTGCCTCGAAGATCTCCCGCAGCTCGTCCTGCACCTGTTCACGGAAATAGACATGGTACTTTGCCGAGAGATAGGACGCCAGCTCATAGGGGTTATGGCCGATCTCGTCCACGGAATAGCGGTACTCGTCATAGCCGGGATGGGTGCTTTCAATGTTCGCTACCGTCTGCGCCAGCTCGTTTTCCAGCGCCGTGTAGTCCTCGTCCACCCCCAGCAGGTCCGTATCCTCCGAGGCGTAGGAGGTGCCGGATAACGCATTGGCAAGGCCGCTGCCAAGCGTGGGAAAAATGGAACTTACCGCCGACACAAGAAAACAGAGCAGCAACAGCAGGAGCAGGATCAGCACCGCCACAGGATGACGGGTCACAAACTGTGCCGCCCGACGGGTCGCAGTTCCCGAAGCGGCAGCGGTTTTCTTTGCGGTCTTTGCGCCCTGTTTTGCAGCCGCCTTTGCTTCTTTGGAATACCGGCGTTTCAGTTTCCATTTCTGCTGCACACGGGAAAGCGGATTGCTGGCAAGCTCCGGGTGCTCGGAGGCCATCTTCTGAAAATCCATATTGGCCCGGGCTTTTATGTCCTTCCGTTCCCATTTTGCCACCTTCCGGGCCGGGTGCTCCCGCCAGCGGCGTTTGGCATACCGGGTCAGTTTCCGGGCTCCGGCCTCTGCGGCCAGCTCGGATTTATGGGCTCCTTCCACACCCACATTTTCATGCTCAACCTCGTGTATCTTGTTGTGGAGATAAAACCATGCCTCGGTGCGGGCTCCCCGGACAGCTTTCTTCGCAAGCCCCGGCGGCTTCTGCGCCGCCCGTTTCGCCTCGACCTTATCCAGCTTCTCCCGGGCCTTTCCCAGCTTTTCCCCGGCGCGCTCCGCTTTGGCCTGCGCCTTCTGGTACTTGTCCTTTTTACTCCCGGCCTTCTCGGCGGAGCCCTCCGGCTCCTGTGCCCTGCCGGTATCCTGCGGCCTGCTCGCTTCATCCTCCTGCCTCATGCGGTCAGAGGGACGGCTTTTGCGGCTGTCCTCTTGAAACTTGCCGCTTTTGGACTTCGGGCCATCATGGCCCGAAGGACTGTCCTGCCCGGCATCCTCGTCCTCAAACCGCAGACGTCGGGACGGTGCGGGGGAAGGTCCTTCCCGTTCTGCCGGTCCGGGGCGATTGTCCCCGGTATCCTCCGTCGGCCCCGGCCTTTGAAAATTCCGTTTGTCCGGTTTCTTTCCGATAATGTATCCCTCCTTTCCAAACCTCGGGCCATCATGGCCCGAAGTGTGTTACGCCCGGTTCATTTCCTGTTTTTTGTCCTCCGGGCGGGTGGTCATAATGGCGTACAGCTCGGTATTCTGCGGGAAGCGGTCAACAAACGGGATGGTGGTATTCCCGAAGAACAGCAGCCCTTCGCCGGAATTGGTATGGGTCACATAGGAAAGCTGGTGGGGGCTGATCCCAAGCTGTTTGGCTAAAATCTGCCGGTCCCCCTGTGCCTGCGAGAGCAGCACAAGGAAGTCCGAGTTTTCAAAGATGTTCTCGATCTCCGGGCTTGCCAGAAAATCCTTTACATTCTGCGTTAAAGCACTCGGAACGCACCCTTTTTTTCGCAGCATTTTCCAGATCGCCACACAATAGCTTGCCGTCAGACGGTCACGGAGCAGCACATGAAATTCGTCAAAGTAACACCATGTGGCGATACCGCGGAGGAAATTCATGGACACCTGCGAGTTTACCAAGTCCTGCATAATGAGCATGGCAATCGTCCGAAGCCCGGCCCCCAGCTTTTTTAAGTCAAGGCATACCAGACGGCGGTTTAAGTCCACATTGGTTTCATGGTTGAACACGTTAAGGGAGCCCGACACATAAATTTCAAGGGCCGTCGCCAGCCGCACCGCCTCGCCCTCCGGCTGGGAACAGAGCAGGTCATACAGGGTTTGGAGGGTCGGCATTTTGCTTGTTTCCGGGTCCTGCAAGTGTTCCCGGTACATCTGGCGCACACAGCGGTCAATGACGGTACGCTCCACCGGCTGCAAGCCGTCCTTGCCGCCGACGATCAGCTCCATCAGCGACAGGATAAAGTCGGCTTTCAGTGCCATCGGGTTTTCCTCGTCAAAGCTCAAATCAATGTCCATCGGATTGATGTGGTGGGGGCTGTCCGGTGCGATCTCGATGACCTGTCCGCCCAGCCGCCTGATAAGGGGCGAGTATTCGCCCATCGGGTCCACCACGATAATGCGGTCTTTTGTGGCAAGGAACACGTTCACAAGCTCCCGCTTTGCGGCGAAGGATTTACCGGAGCCCGGCACACCGAGGAACAGGCCGTTGGGGTTTTTGAGCTTTTTCCGGTTTGCCATGATGACGTTATGGGAAAGGGCGTTGAGCCCGTAATAGACGGCTTCGCCATCCATGCGGAGCTCCTGCGTCATAAAGGGAACGAAAATGGCCGTGGAGCTGGTGGTCATGCCGCGCTTGCAGATTTGCGGAAACGAGGAGACTTTCGGACTGGATGAACTGTATCGCTGCTGTGAGATCGCCCGTGATATCACCATGAGGGATGAGTGGAAAGTCGGACGTGTTATTGCAAGACCTTACCTTGGCAAGAAAAAAGGTGAGTTCAAACGTACCAGCAACCGCCATGATTATGCACTGAAGCCTTACGGAAAAACTGCGCTTAATGCATTGAAGGATGCAGGTTATGATGTGATCTCCGTTGGAAAGATTTTTGATATTTTTGACGGCGAGGGACTGACAGAGTCCAATAAGTCAAAAAGCTCTGTTCATGGAATGGAGCAGACAATTGACATTGCGAAAAGAGAGTTTGAGGGGCTTTGTTTTGTAAATCTTGTAGATTTCGATGCTCTTTGGGGACATCGACGCAATGTAAAGGGATATGCAGAGGAACTTGAAAGATTTGATGTAAAACTTGGTGAACTTCTTGATGAGCTTCGTGAGGATGACCTTCTGATCATTACAGCTGACCACGGAAATGATCCGACGCATACAGGAACTGATCACACAAGAGAAAAAGTACCATTTTTTGCTTATTCTCCATCTATGGAGGGATACGGAAAACTGGAAGATCAGAATACTTTTGCAGTAATCGGTGCAACGATCGCAGATAATTTTGAAGTTAAGATGCCGGAGGGAACAATTGGAAGTTCTCTTCTGGATGAACTGAAGTAAAAGGAAGGTAAAATGGATAAAAAAGATATATTAAAAAAGGTGGATCACACATTACTTGGACAGACTGCAACATGGGATGATATTCGAGGAATCCTGGATGATATCAAAACTTCTACCGGATTTTCTACAGCGGGAGCAACTTTTGCAGATGTAGAGCTGATGAAGAAATATATTGGAAAAGATGTAAAAGTTAAGGCAGCAGGTGGAATTTCATCCTTCGATGATGCAGAAAAATTTATCAGTCTTGGCGCAGAGCGTCTTGGAACAAGCCGTCTTATTAAGATCCTGAAAAATACGGACACTGGTGCAGGATATTAACACTGTGAAAGAGGACTGTCAAAGACAGGATTATACATAAATTATGAACTAACAACAAGTAATAGAATTTGTAAAAGTATCATTTCACATTTTTCTACCAGCTGTGGATAAAGGATGGACGGAATCTAAAAAATACGATAAAATCTGCATTAGAAATGCTGTTGTCGTGAAATTTACAAACGCTCGAAAAAGGAAAAATAAACATGGCAAAGAAAGATTTGCTATCCGGTACCGGCGTTAATTTATATAGGTGATATTATGAAAATTACTTACATTAACCACAGTGGATTTTTGGTTGAGACCAGAGACTGCTACTATATTTTTGATTATTACAAGGGTGAATTACCGAATCTTGACAAGGAGAAAGAAGTGATCGTTTTTTGCAGTCACTTCCATAAGGATCATTTTAACCCACAAATTTTTGGGATCCTTGATGATATGGGAATGACTTATCAGGCAATCCTGGCGAATGATATACGAAAAAGGAATCATTTGTCGGATATGAAGATCACATATGTTTATCATGATCAAGCTTATAGTTTGGATAATGAAACCAAAGTTGACACATTGCTATCTAACGATAGTGGTGTTGCATTTATTGTCAAAACAAAGGAAGGTACCATTTATCATGCCGGTGATTTAAACGACTGGTATTGGGATGGTGGGTCGAAAGCTGATAACCAGAGACTTACTTCAGCATATCGCGCGGCGATCAGGAAAATCAAGGGTATGCATTTTGACGCTGCATTTGTTCCCTTGGATCCGAGACAGGGAGATCACTATGCTGACGGGATCCTGTATTTCCTTAAAAATGTAGATTGCAATGTCATTTTTCCAATGCATTACTGGAATGATGCCAATGTAATTAAGCGGTTTATTACTGAATATCCGCAATATAAGTCACGCATTAGAAACACAGAATGTACAAAAGGAGAAGAAATTTCATCGTAGACCCAGATGGCTACTGGCTTGAGATTCTGCCGTAAAGCGGATGTATGTTGGTGATCTTTTATGGATCAGAGCATTTTATTTTGTGGTCATTTGTGATGAAGTATGAGAGAAGGAGACGGGCATGGAGCACTTACGTTGTGTAGTTGAAAGAATTACATATCAGAATGCCGACAATGGCTACACGGTTCTGAAATGTGCGGTGAAGAATTACAGTGATCTTGTCACAGTAGTTGGCACGATGCCGGATACCCATGTTGGTTCTGTGCTGTCTCTGGAAGGTATGTGGAAGATGGATGCCAAATATGGGCGGCAGTTTTTGGTGGAGAAATTTGAGGAGACACTTCCTGCTACAGTATATGGAATCGAAAAATATCTTGGTTCCGGTCTGGTGAAGGGCGTTGGTCCAAAGTTTGCAAAAAGAATTGTGGAAAAATTCGGGAAGGATACACTGGATGTTATTGAAGAGACACCAGATGAACTGCTCAAAGTATCAGGTATAGGAAAAGTACGTGTAGACCGGATCAAAACAAGCTGGCAGGAGCAAAAAGAGATCAAGAATATCATGCTTTTTCTGCAGAGTCATGAGGTCAGCACCTCTCATGCGACAAAGATTTTCAAGACGTATGGAAGTGAGAGCATTGCGATCGTAAAGGAGAACCCATACCGGCTTGCAGATGACATCTGGGGAATTGGATTTAAGACAGCGGATTCCATTGCACAGAAGATGGGGATTGACAAAGGCAAATTTGTCCGTCTGCGCAGTGGTATTTTTTATACATTGAATAAGCTGGCAGAAGCAGGTCATTGTTATACAACAAGAGAACAGCTGACTGGAAGGGCAAAGGAACTTCTGGAAGTGGAAGAACCGGAGCTGGAGATCACCTTGGATGAGATGATCCGCACGAATGATGTGATCAGAGATGAAGCAGAAGATCGGGAAGCAATCTATCTGCCCCCATATTATTTTTCAGAAAGTGGCTGTGCAAAGAGGCTGCTTCGGTTGATGTCCTGTGGAAAGAAGAAATCTGAGGATACGGAAGAAATATTGAAGAAAGTAGCAGCTTCATCAGAAATTACTTATGACGAGATTCAGTGGCAGGCGGTAAAGACAGCAGTTTCTTCTAAGGTCATGGTGCTGACCGGTGGACCTGGAACCGGAAAGACTACAACAACTCTGGGAATTATTTCTGCATATAAGCAGGCTGGATGTCAGATCATTCTTGCTGCACCGACTGGAAGAGCAGCAAAGAGAATGTCAGAAGCAACTGGAATGGAAGCAAAAACGATTCACCGGTTATTGGAATATAAACCTCCGGAAGGCTATCAGAAAAATGAAGAACATCCGCTGGAAGGAGATGTGCTGATACTGGATGAATGTTCCATGATCGATATTATGCTGATGTATAATCTTTTAAAAGCATTGCCGCAGCAGATGTCTCTGATTCTGGTAGGCGACATTGATCAGCTGCCAAGTGTCGGAGCGGGCAATGTTCTCAGAGATATTATTGATTCCGGATGTGTTCCTGTAGTTCGTCTGACACGGATTTTCCGTCAGGCACAGGGAAGTCGGATCATCATGAATGCACACCGGATCAATAAAGGGGAAGGCATTGATATGAGAGGCGGAAAAGATGCCGACTTTTTCTTTGCCACCAAAGAGAGTAATCAGGAAGTGGTGGATACTATCGTCCAATATTGTAAGACGAACCTGCCGAGATACTATCATGTAGATCCACTGCAGGATATTCAGGTGCTGACTCCGATGCAGAGAGGCGAATGTGGGGCAGTAAATCTGAACCAGGTGCTGCAGGAAGCCATGAATCCGTCAAAAATCTTTCTGCGGAGAGGCGGCACACAGTACCGGCTGAAGGATAAGGTGATGCAGATCCGGAATGATTACGATAAGGAAGTATTCAACGGAGATATTGGTACTATCACAAAAGTTGACGTGGAAGAACGAGAACTGACAGTTCTGTTTGATGAACGGGAAGTAGTCTATGATGTGACAGAGCTGGACGAACTGGCGCTTGCCTATGCAGTAACGATCCACAAATCCCAGGGAAGCGAATATCCAATCGTTGTCATGCCATTTACCATGAGTCATTTTGTCATGCTGCAGAGAAATCTCCTTTATACGGGTGTGACCAGGGCGAAAAAGATCCTGGTACTTGTCGGAGAGAAGAAAGCTGTGTATTATGCGATAAAAAATGAAACGACAACTGGCAGAAATACATGTCTGGCAAGACGTCTGCAGCTGGACAGCAAAGAAGCACAGGAAGTGAAGGCACAGCTTTTGAAAGAAGCAGTAGACGAGACCGCAAATGAGAACGGAAGCGACAGTAAGAAGATGATCGTCTATAAGGGCAGCATCCAGCCTTCTATGGTATGTGAGACACCGGCAGTTTATGAGGGAAATCTTTGGAAACGCCTGTCGCAGTCAAAGTTCAGAAGCAGTTTTTCCCTGAAGGCAAACGATCGGAGTTATGTATCAGAAAAGGGAATGGAGAAAGTACGTGAGCATGCCTGCGATTTTATCAGAAAGCGTCTTGCACCGTCAGAAATACCAAATGATGGAAAACAGACACCGATGAGAGGGCATCCGGTTTTTGTAGCCCAGCATGCCACAGCTACCTGTTGCAGGGGATGTCTGGAAAAATGGCATCGTATTCCGAAAGGACGGGAATTGACAGAAGCGGAGCAGGAATATATTGTAAATGTGATCATGGAATGGATCGGTCGGGAAATTCATTGAGAGAATGTCTCGGCTTTGGGGTCTGATTTCTATAGCCGTAATCCTTTAATATCTTTAATACGTGATAAGATTGTATTGCAGCTGCAGCTGATAACGCCGGGCAGTGTAGCAATAAGTGAAATTATGAAACCTGTGGAGGAATATGATAATGTCAAAAGATGAGTATTTGATCACAGATGCGCCTCTTAAAGCGCTGACGGTTTTTGCAATGCCAATGATTTTGGGCAGCTTTTTTCAGCAAATATACAATATGGCTGACTCTATCATCGTCGGCCAATTTGTTGGTTCCTCCGCACTTGCAGCTGTCGGGGCCTGTGCAGCGCTGACCAATGTTTTCATTTGTGTGGCACTGGGGGCAGGTGTCGGTGCCGGTGTGCTGGTGAGCCGCTATTTCGGTGCCAGGGAGTATGGGAAAATGAAGACCATCGTGTCAACATCCTTGTTTAGCTTTTTAATTCTAAGTATAGTCCTTGGGGTTTTTGGATTTTGCTTTTCCCACTGGATGATGAGTGTGTTACAAACCCCTGGCGATATACTGGATGATGCAGTGTTATATCTGAGGGTCTATTTCGTGGGATTTCCGTTTCTGTTTATGTATAACATTCTTTCCAATATGTTTACTTCCATAGGCGAATCAAAAATCCCGCTGGGGCTTCTGATATTTTCGTCAATCTTAAATATTTTTATGGATCTCTGGATGGTGGCCGGACTTGGTCTCGGTGTGTTTGGTGCAGCCCTTGCGACTCTTATAGCACAGGGAATTTCTGCGGTGTTTTCACTTTTGCTTTTCCTTAGCCGGATGCGTCGATATAAAAGTCGCTTTGACTGGTTTGACAGGCAGGAGTTACATTCCATGCTTCAAATTGCTGTACCTTCGGTTCTTCAGCAGTCTACAGTGTCCATCGGTATGATGATCGTACAGGCTGTTGTAAATCCCTTCGGTACACAGGCACTTGCGGGGTATGCGGCGACGATGCGGGTAGAGAATGTTTTTTCATTGATTTTTGTTTCTATTGGCAATGCGGTTTCCCCATATGTTTCCCAGAATCTTGGTGCAAAGAAAATTGAACGGATCAAAAAAGGATATCACGCTGCACTGGTGTTAGATGTATGTTTTGCAGTTCTTGCTTTTATAGTCATTGAAACACTGCACACGCAGATTTCCACGCTATTCCTTGGTAAAGATGGAACTGCCTTGGCCTATCAGGTATCCGAGGGCTATATGAGATGGCTTGGTTACTTCTTCATCTTTATGGGAATCAAAATGGCAACCGATGGGGTTCTTCGTGGTCTTGGGATCATGCGCCCATTCCTCATTGCAAATATGGTGAACCTGGCGATCCGCCTGTCTGTTGCATTGATCTGTGCACCGCGTTTTGGCATTGTATTTGTCTGGCTTGCTGTACCAGCCGGTTGGTTTGCGAACTTTTTAATATCCTATGTGGCTCTTCGGAGATCATGGCCGACTGATAGCAGCACGGAAGAAGGGGATTACAGTTTGTAATATCCTGGCATACAGCACAGAACGTGTGGCACGTACTGCGATCATGATGATATTAAATCTGAGTTTTGCAATGCGGGTACAGATGAAGATGCTGGCATGCGGAAATCATGACAATTTTACCAGAAATCTTCAGGTTCCGCTCAATGCTGTATCAGGTCTATAGTATCTGGCAACAAGTGATGATACAGCTTCCGGGTTTGCAGAGTGAAAAAATATAATTACAATCAATAAGTCAGTGCTTTGATATCTTCTTCCGATACAGCAGGAATAACATAAACAATAGAATTACTGGAAAAATAAGTCCGAATCCCATGCCGATCTTAATATTATTTCCAGCATTCTGAGTGATACGACCAACAATTCCAGGTCCAATGCTGCCACCTAAATCTCCTGCCATGGCAAGAAGAGAGAACATAGCCGTTCCACCTGTTGGAAAAGTTTTTGAGGAAATACTGATGGTTCCAGGCCACATGATTCCAACTGAAAATCCACATGCAATACAACCGATCAGTCCGATGATCGGGTTGGATGACAAAGCAGTAAGCAGATAACAGACAACGCATAATATGCCTGAACCACTCATAAACTTCATTAAATCTAACTGCTCTCCATATTTACCAAAAATTATACGGCTGATTCCCATTGTTACTGCAAACATACATGGACCTGTTAGATCTCCCAGAGCTTTTGATAATCCCAGTGCTGATTCTGCATAAGCAGATGCCCATTGAGCCATTGCAAGTTCAGAAGCTCCGGAACAGATCATCAGACATATTGCAACCCAGAAAAATGGCTTGGAAAACAGATCCTTAATTTCCATTCCAGAACCATTGTCAACCAGAGATTCAATGGGACAGGTCATGAAGTTATAAGTATTAATTGCAGGAATGATTGCCCATATTACGGCGAGCCACTTCCAACTGTCTATTCCAAATATCAGGAAAAATAAGCTGGAAATCAAAATTGTCCCAACAGCTCCCCAACAGTAAAACGAATGGAGCAGACTCATAGTTGCTTCTTTGTTTTCAAACGGACAGGCCTCGATAATAGGACTGCAAAGTACTTCTATTAAACCGCTTCCGATGGCATAAACAATAACACTACATATAATTCCAATAAAAGGATCAGGTAAAAAATCAGGTAAAAATGCCAGTCCAAGAAGACCCAATGCAGCAAATATTTCTGATGCAACAATGCACACACGATATCCGATATGATCTACGAATTTGGCACAGAACAGATCAACCAGAAGCTGTGTGAAAAAGAAGAAAGTGGATATCAGAGCAATGTTACCGAGAGAAATATGGTAGTCACTATGAAATTTCAAAAAAAGAAGCGGTGCGAAGTTTGCCGCAATAGCCTGTGTGATAAATCCCATATAACAGGCTATTTTTGTCTTATGGTAGTTAGTTTTTTTTATAGCATTCATTTTTTATTTTCCTCTCCGAATGTTTTTAACAGTTTTATGTTCAATCTTCACATTCATCAATACTTCCACAAAAAAGTCTGTTCTGGGTGGTGCGGTTATTTCAATTTTGTCGCCCTCAATGTTGATCTCACTTTCATTCATCCATTTAAAAATCATAAGAATACCTCTTTTCTTTTTTTTACTTGATTATATAGCAAATATCAGATATATACATTGAATTAAATTATAGAAATACTGTATAATATCGTAAAAAAAGAAAGAACGTGATATGGGATGGATTATAATAAAATACTTACAGACGAGGAGTTCATGGAAATTAAACAGCATGGAAGCAGTGATTATCCATTCCAGTATTATTATGATAATCTGGAATTGTTTGATTTTCATTGTATTGAGTGGCACTGGCACAGAGAATTTGAGTTTTTATATGTCGAGTCCGGACAAGTTACATGCGGAATAGGAGAAAAACAGATTATATTGTCAGAAGGAGAAGCAATTTTTATTAATTCTAAAATATTGCACCGCTTTTACGCATCATCAGGTGGTATCATTCCTAACTTTGTATGTATGCCGGAATTTATTGCGCCGGAGAACAGCCTGATCTATAAGAAATATATCTTGCCAATCATTTCATCGAATATATATTTCCAGCGTTTTCAGCCTGATGAACTATGGCAAACAAAGATCATACAAACTATGATAAAAATAATGGAAATACAGAGGAATGAGAAAATAAGAGAACTTGCTACTTTGGCATTGCTGCAGGATTTATGGCTGACTTTTTATGAAAATGTAAAGTTATCTGATAAAGGAGATGTACAGACAGTGGATGAAGTTGCACAGAAAAGAGTGCAGTTGATCATGCAATATATACATGAAAACTATAATCGCAATTTGTCTCTGGATGAAATTGCTTCGCATATAGGAATCAGCAAAAGTACTGCACTTAATTTGTTCCACCGTTTTTTACATACTACACCGGTTAATTATCTGATAGGATATCGACTTCAGGCAGCTTCCTGGTTATTGAAAAATACGAATAAAAAAGTAAAAACGATCGCTTATGAAAGCGGATTTCATAACGTTGATTATTTTTGCAGATTGTTTAAAAAACGTTATCATTTAACTCCATCAGAATATCGCTGCACATGTTTAAAAGTGTTGTCGGCTGATCCGAGTCTTCAGACCTGTAAATAAAGCCGATGCAGGACTTTTGGAATCCTGTATCGGCTTTGTTGATTTTGTAAAGGCTTTGAGAAATTTACTTTTACTGGTTCATCAGTGCTTTGATATCTTCTTCCGGTGTGGTGATAGGTGCAATACCATAATTTTCAACCAGAAAGTTCAGAATATTAGGAGAAAGGAACGCCGGAAGAGAAGGACCAAGACGGATATTTTTGATACCCAGATGCAGGAGGGTTAACAGGATACAGACTGCTTTCTGTTCATACCAGGAGAGTACGAAGGAAAGCGGAAGCTCATTTACAGAACATCCAAATGCATCTGCAAGTGCCACAGCAACCTGGATTGCACCATAAGCATCATTACACTGACCCATATCCATCAGTCGTGGAAGACCACCGATCTCTCCCAGATCGAGATCATTGAAACGGAATTTTCCACATGCCAGGGTGAGAACGATACTGTCAGAAGGTGTCTGCTTTACAAATTCCGTATAATAGTTTCGACCTGGCTTGGCACCATCACAGCCGGCAACCAGGAAGAAATGGCGGATCGCACCTGATTTTACAGCCTCTACTACAGTACCTGCATGGGACAGGATGGCTGCATGACCAAAACCGGTTGTCACTTTTTTTCCGCCGTTGATACCGGAGAACATACGATCTTCTTTGTAACCGCCCAGCTCCAGTGCTTTTTCAATAAGCGGTGTGAAATCTTTCTTCTCGTCAATATGGACAGCTCCCGGGAAGGCAACCACTTCTGTTGTAAATACTCTGTCAGCGTAGCTGCTTTTTGGAGGCATCAGACAGTTGGTAGTGTAGAGGATCGGGGCCGGAAGATGGTCAAATTCTTTCTGCTGATTCTGCCATGCAGTTCCGAAATTGCCCTTCAGGTGAGCGTATTTCTTTAAGAATGGATAGGCATGGGCAGGGAGCATTTCACCATGTGTATAGATATTGATTCCTTTTCCCTCAGTCTGTTCAAGCAAAAGCTGCAGATCTTTCAGATCATGTCCGGTCACGACAATAAAAGGCCCTTTTTCTACCGTAAGTGTAACATCAGTTGGCTCTGGTGTTCCATAGGTTTCTGTATTTGCCTTATCAAGAAGTGCCATGCACTTCAGATTGATCTCTCCTGTTTTGAGTACTGTGGAAAGCAGTGCTTCTGTGCTTTCTTCATAACCGATCTTAGATAATGCCTCGCAGAAGAACTGATTCACTTCGGCATCTTCATAATTCAGAACATTTGCATGATAGGCATAGGCAGCCATTCCGCGGATACCAAAGAGAATAAGAGATTTCAAGGAGCGGATATCTTCATTGGCATTCCACAGCTGCTGAAGATCATATTCCTCTGTTCTGCAGTCAGGAGCCAGTCTTTCTTTTTCAGCTCTGACTTTTTGTATCATGTTTTCGATTGCTGCATTGTCAAAACTTACATTTGTAACTGTAGTAAACAGTCCTTCGATTATGATCTGTCCGGTTCTTTTTGAAATAGTTTCCGTGCTGTCGGCAGCTTTAGCCAGACTGATTAATGCACCTGTCAGTTCGTCCTGTAATTTCGCTGTATCTGCTTTTTTTCCACAGACACCGGCATTTCCGGTACAGCCGGTACATCCGACTGTCTGTTCACACTGAAAACAAAACATTTTTTTATCCATTATTGTATTCTCCTTTTATTCTGTGATTTTTTCGAAGGATCTTTCTTATTATTTTATCCTCGACTAGTAGTATTTATCCTTGGTTTCTGTTAGGAGTATAGTATAATAATTACAACGTGTATGTTTGATTTCCAACAGGAGGATTAATTTTGAAAAAATATTTACCCATTTTAAGAACCAGTCCTTTCTTTAAAGGTCTTACTGACAATGAAATATTATCCATACTGCATTGTGTAAATGCAGCAACGATCTCAAGAAAACGGGATTCTTATATTTTCAGAGCCGGAGACTCTACCGAAGTAATGGGACTTGTGGTGGCAGGCTGTGTTCTTGTTATTCAGGAAGACCTGTGGGGACATCGGAATATTCTGTCAAAATGTCATGCGGGAGATTTTTTTGGTGAACCATATGCAGCAAGTCCGGGAGCTGTTCTGAATGTCAGTGTGGTAGCAGACGAAGATTGTGAGATTATTTTATTAAATGTTCAAAGGCTTCTGGTTTCCTGCCCAATAGTATGTGAGCATCATCAGAAGCTGATCCGTAACCTGGTCGGTGTCCTGGCAAATAAGATCCTGATCCTCAACGATAAGATCACACATGTGGGCAAGCGAACGACAAGGGATAAGCTGTTGTCCTATCTGTCGTCGGTATCTATCAGACAGGCATCGTTATCCTTTGATATTCCTTTTGACCGGCAGCAGCTGGCAGATTATCTTTGCATTGACCGTGCGGCAATGTCTTCGGAGATATCAAAGCTGCAAAAAGAAGGACTTATAAAAACAAACAGAAACCATTTTGAGCTGACTGTCTGTAATGATACGGATTCAGGAATAAAAATGTGATATACATTACGGAAAACGATAAACTTTTTCATTATAATACAAAAGGAAAGTGAGACTGCTTAAAGTGATTCTATTGTTATAAGCGTTCACACGATGGTATTATGGTGTATGTATAAAGAATCTATGAAATCAGTTATTGAAAAATAGGAGGAAAAAAATGTTCATCAGAAAAGCAGAAGAAAAAGATATTCCGAGGATCCTGGAATTGTTAGGACAGGTGCTGCAGATCCATGCAGATATAAGGCCTGATATTTTTATTCCGGGCACAACAAAATATACGACAGACGAATTGACAGAGCTTTTGAAAAATGAAGAAAAGCCAGTATATGTTGCAGCGGATGAGGCTGATGTTTGTGTGGGGTATGCATTTTGTCAATTAAAGGAGCAGCCTTTTTCAAACAATATGGTACCGTTTAAATCTCTTTTTATAGATGACCTGTGTGTCGATCAGGAGACACGAGGACAGCATATTGGGGAAAGCCTGTTTGAATATGTAAAAAAAGAAGCAAAGCAGCTGGGATGCTATGAAGTGACATTGAATGTGTGGGCAGGAAATACTTCAGCAGAAAAATTTTATGAAAAAATGGGAATGCGGACAAAAGAAAGGCAGATGGAATACATATTATAAGATGTTGAATTGTTTAGGAAAAAAACAGCCGGCTAAGATACAGACTGAGATGTCTGTACCTTAGCCGGAAAATTTATCACTGTAATGAATATGCATAGCTTCCCAGTCCATAAACAATACATAAAATACTCTTCCGTATTGCTGGCTGTCTACAATCCTTCCGTGATCAAGAACAGAAAGGTAAGTGCCGTCCGCTTTTCGAAGATGAAAGTGGATGTAATCATTTTTATTGCCGGCATCGATCTGTTTCCAGATGCTTGCTTCTATCTGCTGCTGTTCATCCTCACGGATCAGGTTGTGGAAGCTTTTATTTGTAAGGCTGAAGAGGTTATCTATAGTTTTATATCCGGTCATTTGAAGGAACTCATGGTTTGCATACAGGAGTTCATCATCATCTTTGTCCGCTCTGTATATGATAAATGCACCCGGAAGGTGTTCAGAGATATCCTTGAATGCAAATCCGAGCTGTTTGCGGACTCCTGACCGGAGCCCCTCCCTGTAAGCCATACATCCGTTTTTTCCGTGAAGCTTTATTTCATAAAGTGCTGCATCTGCACAGCGCATGAGCTGTGAGCGGCTGGATGCAAAGGTTGGATATTCTGCATATCCGAGAGAAATAAAAAACGGATATTCTTTTCCCTTGCATGAAAATGTCTTTGGAAGCTTGGTAAATTGCAGCAGCAGTTCTCCCGCTTCTTTATAGGTATGATCCGGCAGAAGAATGCAGAACTCATCGCCACCGTTTCTTCCCAGTAATGTGTTTTTTGGGAAAAAAGCCTTCATGCTATCTGTAAGACTCTTTAGTGCCCTGTCTCCATAGACATGTCCGTAAATATCATTAATAAACTTAAAGTCATCAATATCAAGGAGTGCGGCCACAAAATGCGTTTTTGGATTTTTAGTGATCATCCTTTCGGCTAATTCATCAAATCCATAGCGGTTGTAAATATCGGTGAGAGAATCTGTGTGTGCCAGTATTTGAAATTTGTTTTTATTTTCTTTCGATACTAACCATACCCGGGTAAGACCTGAGAAAAGTAAAACGACAGTAGTAAACATTCCGCCGACGATTACCAGTAATCTAAGGTCTCTCCATCCGCTTTCAGGAGCTACTTCTAATGTCCAGTTCTCTTCCCCTATCGTAAAACCATAAGAAACAGCATGAGTTAATTGGTCGTCTGACTGATAAACAACTTTATAAGTATCGCTCCAGGGAGCGTCGGTTTTTGAGAGTCTGTATTCATATCCGAAATCCGAAAGTGCACTGATCGCATCTGAAAAAATGTCAGGAACACGCAGGATAACAATGGTAAATCCCCAGAAATATTCCTGGTTGTTTTCATCTTTCAGGTAGACTGGATTGCGGACAGCAATTCCACAGCCGTCCTGTTTTAAATCGAAAGGACCTTGTGTAATGATCACGTGATTGTCTCTTGCGTAACAGGAAATTTTGCTGCAATCTTTATCCTGGAGCAGATCGATCTTACTCGCTTCCGTTCCCTCAGAAGGATAAATATCTGTTACATTACCATCCGGAGCAAGCTGTATGCTTTCAATAACGTCAGACATAATATTTTCCGCAATTGTGTCAAACTGACTGATCTTTCCGTTTTCACTGATCAGGACCTGCTTTAGCGTATCTGTGATCGCAATTCCATTTGTAATTTCATTTTTTATACGTTCGCCGTAGGTTGTTGCATTTAATTGTGCTGTTATGTGTCGTTGTTCAGTTTCATGTGAGTCTATTTTGTATACAATTAAACCAACAAGGCATATGCCCAGTAAAAAAACGATAAGAGGTACAATTGTTTTTTTCTTCACCTGGTTCACCTCGTTTTATTAGTTTCACAATAAAATATTATATCATAGAAGTAAAAAAATAGAATGATTTTTTGTGTTAAAGTGATATTGTTTTTTTATGTACAATGGAAATATGACCAGAGGGTGAAATATAGTATACAATTGAGGATTATATTGGAAAGAATACTGAAAAAACCTCGCGGTTTTGTAGGGTATATGATATACTGTTCTTTATAAGTAAATATCTTATCGGAATTCACGGAGGATCTGACCGATGCTGAATAAAAAAGATTTTTTTAAATATGCATCAAAATTAGCATTTCCGATCATGATCCAAAATCTGATCGGAACATTAGTAAATGTTGCGGATACTGTAATGCTGGGATATGTAAGCCAGACTGCCATGTCAGCTTCATCTCTTGCCAACCAGTACACATTTATTCTTTTCTGTTTGTATTATGGTATGGCTACAGGTACTTCGGTTTTATGTGCCCAGTACTGGGGAAAGGGTGATAAAAAGACAGTAGAAAAGATTCTCGGCCTGGCGGAGCGGATCTCACTGATCGTTTCTCTTGTATTTTTCGTTATCTCCTTTTCCATGCCGACTACGATCATGAAGATTTTTACAAACAGTCCGGATACGATTGCTGCCGGCAGCGAGTATTTGAAGGTGATCTCATTTTCCTTTATGTTTATGGGATTCTCTCAGGTTTTCATGAGTGCCCTTCGAAGTGTCGGAAAAATAATGCTGCCTTCTGTTACATACATTGTATCGCTTTGCGTCAATGTATTTTGTAATGCCACCTTTATCTTTGGCCTGTTTGGACTTCCAAAGCTTGGTGTTACCGGTGTTGCCCTTGGTACTGTTATTGCCAGGATCGCAGAGGTATTGATCTGTCTCATCTATTCATTAAACAGCTCCGATGTCAGATTCCGGATAAAATATTTCTGTGCGAAATCCGGTATTCTGTTCAGGGACTTTATGAAAATTGCTTCTCCGGCTGTGATAAATGATGTTGTCTGGAGCTTTGCCAGTTCGGCGTTCGCAGCGATCCTTGGCCACATTGGCGATGATATGGTTGCCGCAAATGCCGTTGCTGTTATGGTGGTAAACATTGGTGCCATCGCCTGTCGCGGTTTTGCCAACGCTACTACCATCATTATCAGCCAGGAGCTTGGTAAAGATCACAAGGATACAGCCAGAGAATATGGAAAACGTATGCTGAGAATAACAATTATCGTAAGTCTCATCGGATGTGCCATTATTCTGGCAGTCCGCCCTATGATACTGGACTTCTACCGGGATAAACTGACAGAGACAGCCATTTATTATCTTGGTATTTTTATAATCATGACAACCTGGCGTCTTGTAGGAGAGGGTATCAATACCTGTCTTATATGCGGATGCTTCAGAGGAGGTGGCGATTCCAGGTTCGGAATGATCGTAGATTCCATATTTATGTGGCTTGTTGCAGTTCCTCTCACCTTCCTTGCAGCATATGTTTTAAAACTGCCGCCTGTCTGGGTATATTTTATAATGACCCTGGATGAGTTCGAAAAAATGCCTGTGGTGTTCATCCACTATTTCAGAAATAAATGGCTTACGAACATTACCAGAGATTTTGACTGATCATGTAACTAAGCAGGAGGCTTATAGAAATGAAATACTTTGAGGCAAAAATGTCTTATCCTCAATTTTTAAAATACCTGGTCCCATCAGTGCTGACCATGATCTTTTTATCATTTTATACAACGATAGATGGATTTTTTGTATCCCGGTATGCAGGCTCTGACGCGCTTGCAGGAATTAATATTGTTATTCCGATCACCTGTGTTATTTTCGGAACATCTGTTATGCTTGCAACGGGATCAGGTGCTATCATAGGAGAGAGGATGGGACAAAAAAGGGATCAGGAAGCAAACGAGATATTTTCTTTTATCGCGATCGTGCTGCTGGCGCTTTCGATTGCTTTTACAGCTGCGGGAATCTTTTTTCTGAAACCGATCTGTATTTTTTTAGGAAGCAGTGAGCGCCTGATGGAGCATGTGGTGCCATATGCATTTGTCATATTTTTAGGATCGGTCCCGATGTCATTCAAGCTGTTTTTCGAATATCTTGTGAGGACGGATGGGCGATCGTACATCGGAATGATCATGTCTCTGACAGGTTTGGCTTTTAATATTGTTTTCGACTATATTTTTGTGGCTGTATTCAGACTGGGAACGCTTGGAGCTGCATGGGGAACATTTCTCTCCATTACAGTAAGCATGTTGATCGGCTTTATCTATTTTCTGAAATACAGCCATATAAGGTTTTGCAGACCGAAGACCGACATGAGTGTTCTTCTGAAATCCTGCACCAATGGAAGCAGTGAAATGCTGACGGAGATGTCTACCGGGATCACTACATTTTTATTTAATCTTATTATCATGCAATATTTTGGTGAAGATGGAGTTGCGGCTGTGACGATCATTATGTATATTTACTATTTCTTCATCGCTTTTTATATGGGAATTGCCGTTGCAGCGGCTCCGATCATAAGCTATAATTACGGCTCTGAAAATCATGACAAGATTAGAGAGATAACACGATATAGTTTTATTACGATTGCCATCAGTTCAGTATTGATCCTCACGGTATCACTTGTATTTGGAAAACAGATCATCCATTTATTCGTTGGGGAGGGAAATGTATTTACATTGACATGGGATGGCTTGAAGCTGTTTAGTCTGGTTTTCCTGTTTATTGGTTTAAATGTATTTCTTTCCGGATATTTTACTGCCCTGGGAAAAGGTTTTATTTCGGCATTGATCTCATCAATGCGTTCTTTGATCCTGGTGGCTGTGTTCATATTGATCCTGCCAAAGCTTATAGGGGTTGCAGGCATCTGGATGACGATGCCGCTGGCAGAAGCCGTGACTATTTTCATGGCGGTTTATCTGTATCGAACATACGGAAAAAGTTTCATGCAGGAAAATTCCAGAGCCACGTCTTAATGATATTTTGCAAAACTTTAACAAAAAAGAGGCCGTCAAGTACGACCTCTTTTTTGTTATGGCTTTATCATGTCATGGGAGTATTTATAACTCCTGTGGAGATATTTCCAGGTATTCATAGGATGGCTGGAAATCATTGCTGTCACACTGACGGTAATATTGGGTAAAAATACGTTCTATGATGTCCGGGATATGCGTTTCGTCAGGCTCAAACAGTATGATGAGATACTGCAGGGAGCTGTAGCGTGTACAGATATCCACACGGCGGATATTCTGCCGAATGGCCTGTTCCATATACTCCAGAGCCTGCTCAATGGATTCGATATCAGGAACTGTATCCACAAGTGTTTCGAGGGTGATCATCGCCAGATAACATCTGCACTGGCTGCGTGTGACAAGCTGACTCATGTATTCATACTGGCGTGCGAAATCCCGGTAATTCAGATCAAGAGCACCTACATAGATGCCGCTTTTCTGAAGGGACTCTGCCACAAGCTCCAGATCCTTTCCGGAACCGGATGCCGCAAGAGTGCTGCGGTCGATCTGCTGGTAGAAAAAGAACTGGTTTTTGCCGTTTTGTTTTACGTAATACAGAGCTTTATCTGCTTTGGAATAGCAGTCTTCAAAGGAATCATCGGTGCTGCACAGACACAGGCCTGCGGACAGTGTGGCAAACCGGAGTTCCGGATCATCGGTAGTGATGTTGTGAAATTTCTGGAACAGATCGTCCATCTGCAGAGACAGGGAATCAGGATCTGTGTCCGGAAGGAACATCAGGAATTCATCTCCGCCAAGTCTGCAGGAAATTCCCTGATCTGCCCGTTTCTGAAGCAGCTTTCCAAGACATTTCAGTGCACGGTCGCCGGCTTTGTGGCCATAGATGTCGTTGATCTTTTTCAGGTTGTCCATATCAAGGAATACCAGACATCCATCATGTGTCTGCATAAATTCCGCGGTAAGACGTTCGCCCAGGTTACGCATGGGAAGACCGGTAAGGAAATCATAGCTTTTTGCGTCTTCCTGACTTTTTGTGGTGGCCATTATGTCCGAGATGAATTTGCTGACGGTAAGCTGCATATCCGGAAGGTTATAGGTGTCCGGTTCTTCCTGGGAAGGATCCCACTGAGGCAGCTGCTTTTCCTTTAACAGTTTCAGAAAAATGTCTGTGATCTCCGGGTCGAACTGTGTACCACGGTTTTTGCGGAATTCTTCGTAAACAACCTCCGGTGGAAGCGCATTACGGTAGATTCGGCGGGAGTTCATGGCATCGTAGCAGTCGGCAACAGCCACGATCCGGGCATGGATGGGGATTTCTGTTCCGGCCAGCCCATCCGGATAGCCTTTTCCGTCATAACGCTCATGGTGACTTCTTGCGATTTCTGCCGCATGCGGGATCAGGGTTATATCCTTCAGGATCTCGGCACCGATGACGGTGTGTTTTTTTATAAGGTTGTATTCATCATCGGTCAGCTGTGCCGGTTTGTTCAGGAACGGATCCGGGATACCGATCTTTCCGATGTCGTGAAGGTGAGTAGCCCGTTTCAGATTCAGGATCTCCTCCGGTGTCCAGCCCAGCTCCTCTGCGATCAGGGCCGCATATTGTGCAACCCGGTAGGAATGACCGCGGGTGTACGCATCCTTTGCCTCAATGGTGGTGGAAAGGGTCTGTATCATCTGCAGAGACATTTTTTCATTCTGTTCCTGGTTTTTGCGGATTTCGCTTTGCTGGCGTTTCAGTTCTATATCCTGGACATTTTTGATGGCTCTTACAATATTGACAAAGAGCAGGATCAGCATGCCGGCGCCCACAAACAGTCCGGACATCAATGTGACAAAGTATACGGAGGTTGCTTCAACGGCAATACACAGGATCGCTGCCAGCAGACCAATGAGCAAAAGCCGGTCGGCCTTGTTTTTTTCGGTGCGTATATATTGGAAAAGGTGTACAAATATTGTGGCAACGGTGATCGCCAGGATTCCGTGGCTTACAGGCATGGTTTCGATATAATCTGCGATACCTGCAGCAGTGAGGATCGTACAGACTGCAAAGTTTATCATTGCGATGCTTCCAAGACAGACATAAAATCTGTGATGCAGCCCTTTCTGGAGACTGTCCGCAAAAAACAGGATCGGGAGCGGACACAAAAGGATCATAACAAAGCACAGAGATCCGAGAGCGGAAGCGTTGGGGACCAGGAACTGACGGAGCTTGGATTCACCCAGCATCCAGACGGCGCCCATAACCATGCACCATCCAAGATATTCCGTGTCAAATCGTGTATGATAGACCAATCCCAGAGCGAAACTGAATAGGATCGTGACGATTCCGGCAAACAGGATAAAAAAAGCAATGTAGGTTTCCAGTCCGTATCTGCTGAAAATATATATCCAGATATCTGCCTTGTTTCCGCAGTAAACAGGATTGACAACTCCGGTGTAATTGGAGGTGTAGGTGGTCAGTTCAATACGGAGCTCTTTGCCGGCATCGGAAGCATAAACCGGGCAGAAAACATAACGGCTGGCGGAGTTTTTGCCCACAAGCCTTGTTTTATGCGTGGAGTAGCTGGTCCTGAGGTTGTCCCCTACATAAAAATCCACATCCTGCAAGGAAGAACGGATGGCAAAGCAGGTATCTGTAAGATCATCGGGAAGCTGGATGGTGAGGACCATCGTGTCACCGACGGGAACCTTGTAGGTGCCCGGAACGGAGATTTCCTGGGTGGTTCCATCCGGTTTCTGCCAGGTAACGGTACCGGAATAGATCACAGAGGCTGCTGAGGTGTCGGAAGAACGTTCATCCGCACCAAAGATCTGCATAAAAATGAACCAGCCAAGGATGGCGAACATCAGAATATAAAAGAAATATCTTTTTCCCTGGTTAAAGGTTTCGGTTTTTTCTTTCATGGCAATATGCCTCCTTGTAATGGGAAAGGAGTGGTTTGTAAATTGAAAAACTCCTTTAGATCGATTATACCAGACCGGAGTGGAAAAATCAGTATAAACAGACTAAGACGGGTAATTTGGTAAGATTTTACCAAATTTTTTATGATTTTGGTGGTATTATATAAAGCAGATAGAAAACATATCCGATGCATCTGCGTGCAGGATATGGTACAATGGGTAAATGTGGAGTATGACATGTAAAGCATGATATATGCAGGATAAAGGATCAGAATAAAGAATGAGAGTAAAGCGACAGGAGGAAGGATCATGAGTAAGATCGTAAATATCACATCAAAAGAGGATAAAGATCAGAAGTTGCAGGACATTGCAAATTCACTGGAAGAGCTGAAGGATGTAATGGCTGAAGTGATAGAAGCCTATGAGGAAGAAAATGCGGACAGCCGGAAGATGGACACGCTGACAGAGGCACTGGATGCGCTTGAGGACGCTTATGAGGCCGTTAACGATGTGCTGCTGGAGGAAATCTGATCATGCAGTACAAGGTTCTGAAGATAGAAGAAGACATGGATTTCGGCTGTGAAGAGCGGCAGCCGGGTGAAGCACTTATGTCAGTAGTGCTGGTGGAAGATGAGAATGGAAATGAAACAAGTCTGCGACATGATGACGGACTTCTGTATGAAAGAGATATCAATGAGGGAGATCTTGTTACCATGGACGGGCAGCATCAGCTGTGGAAATTGTAAAACAGAAAGGGACGTACATCATTGGATTTTGTCATGACCGCACTGTTTGTGGTTATGTTCATTGATCAGTGGGAAGATGCACAAGATCATAAGCCGGCGCTGGTCGGAATTGTATGCTCTGTAATCTGCCTGGTGATCTTTGGAAGAGGGAAGTTTATCCTTCCGTCAATGGCATCGATCGTTTTATGCTTTCTGGGAATGAAGAAGCATGAGGAGAAGAGAAAAAAAGAACGTATACAGAAGTCAGGAGAATATCAGGCATGACAGTTGGGATATATATAGCCGGACAGGAGGGATAAGGAATGACTATGACAATAACACAGCAGATCATAACGGTTGTGGTAGTGGTCCTGGGAACTATGACAACGCGATTTTTGCCCTTTATCATATTTCCGGAAGGAAAGGAACCGCCGGCTGTGATCACCTATCTGGGAAAAGTGCTGCCCTGTGCAGTGATCGGATTGCTGGTGGTATTCTGTCTGAAGGATGTGCCGGAAAGTACTTATTACTGACTGCCAGAGCTGATCGCAATACTGTTCATTGTGGTATTACATAAATGGAAGAAGAGTACATTGCTCAGCATAGGAGGGGGAACGGTGTTTTATATGGTGCTGGTGCAGACCATATTTGGTTAGGCAGAAATATGCGAAAAACAGAAAATGAAAAGCTAAGGCAGGATACGATAACCGTATCCTGTTTTTTGATTGCAGCAGTAATTTATGAAAATGCTGTAGATCAGATAAGCAGGCGCAGGATTGTATGTAAAGGTGCAATAAGCCGTGAAAAGAAGTGAGCGATCGCAAAAATGAGCGTGTCCGTAAGGGACGTACAGATGTATTTCTTTATTCCTGGAAAATACAGAGGAAATATGCCGGGATCAGAGGAATCTGTAATTGTAACAGAACAACGATACCCCTTACTTGTCTGTGAATCCGATTGCGCAGGTCTAAAAGCCTCAGCGTAGCTGGAGGCAATAAATAGTGTGTGTGGAATGGTGTGTTATGAAAATAACAAAAATGAGTAACTTTTGCTCTCACAATGGAATAAAAAACGACAAGACACTATGCGGTTTTATGGCTGTAAATGCATACGTTTCAAGAGTTTATACAGGGAACATGAAATATCATGAAATGTGAATAAATTAACACATAATTTTGAAAAATATACTCAAAATATAACCATACTATATTGACAAAATTAAAAATAAATGATAATCTGTGACCAGAACAAAACGAGAATGACTAAAATTTTTATGAAGTTAAGAATAAAAAGGTAAGCACGAAAGGAGTATCCTAAAATGGCTGAGATCAAAAAAATGGGTTACTGTGTAAACGGTGAGTGGAAAGAGTCAAAGGCAGAGAAATACATGGATGTTACAGATTCCAGTACAGGTGAGGTGATCGCGCAGGTTCCCTGCTGTACACCGGATGAGGTAGAAGAGGCGATCGCTTCCGCACAGGCTGCATTCCCGGAATGGTCCTCGCTTTCTCTTGCAAAGAGACAGCAGTATATGTTCAGATGGAGAGATGTTCTTTATGCTCATAAGGAAGAACTTTCCGTATTTTGTGCAAAAGAGCTCGGAAAGAACATCAAAGAGGCAAGAGGAGATGTTCAGAAAGCAATTGAGCCTACAGAAGAGGCATGTGCACTTCCGACAATGATCCAGGGCGATGCTGCAATGCAGGTAACTACAGGATATGATACAGCTACATATCGCAAACCACTTGGAGTAACTGCTGGTATTGTTCCGATGAACTTCCCGGCAATGATCCCATGGGGCTGGATGGTTCCGCTTTCCATTGCATGTGGAAATACAGTAGTACTGAAAGCAAGCTCCCAGACACCACTTACAGCTATGAGGATCATGGAGCTCTTTTATACAGAGGGAGGATTCCCGAAGGGTGTTGTAAACCTTGTGACCTGCAGCCGTGTAGAGGCTGATATCCTTCTTACAGATGAGAGAGTAAAGGCTGTTACATTCGTAGGAACAACAGGTGTTGGTAAACAGGTATATTCCAAGGCAGCAGCTCATGGCAAACGAGTTCAGGCACAGTGTGAGGCAAAGAACCATGCACTTGTACTTGAGGACTGCAACCTTGAGGCTACTGTTAATGCGATCATCAACTCTACATACGGATGCGCAGGTATGAGATGTATGGCTCTTCCGGTTGTATGCGTACAGGATAGTATCGCAGACGAATTTGTTTCACTTCTTAAGAAAAAAGCAGAGGCTATGAAACTTGGCTGTGCATATGATGAAGATACCGATCTCGGCCCGGTTGTAAATGCAGGCCATAAGGAGAAGATCTGCAACTGGATCCAGAAGGGTATCGATGAGGGTGCGGAGCTTGTACTTGACGGACGTAATGTAGTAGTTCCGGGATATGAGAACGGATTCTTCGTAGGACCGACAATTCTTGATCATGTAACACCTGAGATGACAGTTGGAAACCGTGAGATCTTCGGACCGGTAACCTGTATCAAACGAGTAAAGGATTACGAGGAAGGCATCGCAGTCATGAATGCCAATCCATTTGCAAATGGTTCCTGTATCTTTACACAGAGCGGATATTACAGCCGTAAATTCGCTATGGAGACAGATGGCGGTATGGTAGGAATCAATGTAGGTATCCCGGTTCCGACAGCATACTTCCCATTCTCCGGAAACAAGGATTCCTTTTTCGGTGATCTGCACGTTCTCGGAAAAGATGGCTATCGTTTCTTCACAAGAGCAAAAACAGTTACAACACACTGGTTCGATGAAGCTGCCGGAAAGAGAAAGGTCGGCACATGGGAAGGAAGTACTGAGGCTTAAGAAAGCTTCATAAATAAATTTATGACACTGTAAGGCAGATCGGGTAAGATCTGCCTTTCAGATAAAATCCTCTAATGAAATGAGCATATTCAAAAACGGTGCATCTGCTGGATTTCCGGCAGATGCACCGTTTTTTAGGGCCAATATCCGATTTAATCGATCGTCATAACACGGATGCCGTGCTCCTGGCAGAAGCTGTCGTATTCTTCGGGAAGTGGCTGGTCGGTTACGATGGCGTCCAGCTTTTCCATGGAAGAATAGGTCATAAGCGAGATCCGGCCGAATTTGGAATGGTCTGCAAGAAGGATCATGCTGTTGGCATTCTCTGCAATGGCTTTTTTGGTGATGTATTCCTCGGCGCTGGCATTGGTAAGTCCGCTCTTCATGGTTACACCTGTGCAGGCCATAAAAGCCATGGAAATGTTGTAGGTCTGCAGATAATCATTGATATCCGGTCCTGTGAAGGACAGGGTCTTGCGGTTCAGCTTTCCGGGAACGGAAATGATATCCAGGTTCGGATAGGATGCTGCCTTGTTGAAAATAAGCAGGCTGTTGGTCAGGATCGTACAGTGCTTATCTGCAATAAAATCAACCAGGTTCAGGCAGGTTGTACCTGTATCGATATAGATGGTATCGTCTTCTGCCACAAGCTCTGCGGCACGGCGGCAGATTTCTTTCTTTTCGTCAGGAAAACGTCCGCCACGCTCTTCGTAAGACAGAAGGGGAAGAGTCTGTGGAGTTTCGAGTGCTGCGACACCGCCATATACTTTCATGATACTGCCACGTTTCAGAAGGATATCGACATCTCTTCTGATGGTGTTTTTGGATACGTTGAATTTCTCACATAATGTATCGAGAGAAGCGTTCTTATGCTCCAGCACATATTCTTCGATCATGTCCAGTCGCTGTGATTTCATAGAGGTCTACCTTCTTTCTATTGGTTAAGTCTTGGTTATATTTTATCATAAAAGAAGGTAGAGATAAAGTGCTTTTATAAGAACATACCAAAAATTATTTCCCTTCAAAAATATCTTGACGAAATTCTTATTTGAATGTAATATGAAAACGGTTTTCAAATTCAAATCTGCCATGTAAGGTGCAGTCGATAGAAGAGAGTAGGAAATATAATGGAAGAAAAAATGAAATACAGCACCAGGCAGCAGAAAATAATTCTGGAATGCCTGCAGGAATATGGAGATACATTTTATACCATAGATCAGTTTATGGAGCTCCTTCGTGGAAAAGAGATCCAGATCGGAAGGACAACGGTATACAGAGGACTGGAGCGGCTGCAGAAGGAGGGAGCGGTGCTGAAGGTTCCGTCTGTGGAGGGAGCGCCTGCCCAGTATCGTTTTATACGTGATGAGGAGCGGAAGAATTACGGTAAGCTTGTGTGTCTGGAATGTGGGCATACGATTCCTCTGCAGTGTGGATGTATCGATCATTTTGTGGGACATGTGCTGGATGAACACGGATTTGAGATCGATCAGAGCCGGACGATCTTTTATGGATATTGTGACAGCTGCAGGAGGCTTAAAAAATGAATGTTAACAGAGGGAAGATGACAGCGGCAGCAGTTCTGGCGGTGACGCTTCTTGTTGTGGGCGGTGTGACTGGATATGGTTTGCACAGGGCCGGAACGGTGGGACAGCCATTTGTGGAGGATGGCCGACTGAAGGTGATGGCCAGCTTTTATCCCATGTATGATTTTGCCCGGAAGGTAGGAGGCGACAGGATCCAGGTAAAGGATATGGTTCCGGCGGGAACGGAGCCTCATGACTGGGAGCCGGCGGCAACGGATATCCGGAATCTTGAGGATGCAGATGTGTTTGTCTATAATGGTGCGGATCTGGAGCACTGGGCGGAGGATGTACTGGATACTCTGGAGAATCAGGATCTGGTTGTGTCTGAGGCATCGGATGGTGTGGAGCTTCTGGATGGAGGACATGATCATGCTCATGGTGATGAAGGAAAAGATCCTCATGTCTGGCTTGATCCTATGCGTGCAAAGCAGGAAATGAAGAATATCAGGGATGCTTTGGTAAAGGCTGATCCTGGGAACGGTGATTATTATGAAGCAAATTATGAGAAATATGCCGGTGAATTTGATGAGCTGGATCAGGAGTTCAGAGATGGTCTGAAAGGTACGAAGAGCCGGGATATCATAGTGGCGCATGAGGCTTTTGGATATCTGTGCAATGCCTATGATCTGAAGCAGCTGGCTATTGAAGGGCTGACACCGGATTCAGAGCCTGATCCTGCCAAGATGCAGGAAGTGATCGAGTATGCGAAAAAATACGACATCCATACCATATTTTTTGAGGAGCTGGCAAGTCCCAAGGTGGCGAAGACAGTGGCGAAGGAAGTGGATGCGGTGACTGCTGTGTTGAATCCGATCGAGGGATTAAGTGAGGAGGATATAGAGGCCGGAGAGGATTATTTTTCTGTGATGAGGAAGAATCTGGAGGCACTCAGGAAGGCATTGAACTGAAGGTGCAGGACAGCAGCTGTAACAAAAAAGGAGAAATTATGGGAATTTTGATAGAAAATCTTTCGTTTCACTATACAGGGACACCTGTGCTGGATCAGGTGAACCTGGAGGTGAAGGATGGCGATTATGCCATCCTTACCGGTGAAAACGGAAGTGGAAAAAGTACATTTCTGAAGCTTCTTCTGGGCGAACTGAAGGCGCAGGAGGGAAGTATCACTGTAAATGGAAAAGATATTTCTGCCACATTCGGAAAGGGAGATCTGGGATATGTTCCACAGAACAGTATCAGCAGAAACCAGAATTTTCCGGCGACTGTGGAAGAGATCATGATGACAGGTGTGTATTCCTCTTCCTGGAAGGCACGTTTCCGGGCAAAAAAAGAGATCCCGCGTTTGAAAGCCGCACTTGCGGAAATGGAAATGGAAGAGTTCTGGAAAAGAAGGATCGGAGATCTTTCCGGAGGACAGCAGCAGAGGGTTATGCTGGCACGTGCACTGGCAGGAAAACCGAAGATCCTGATCCTGGATGAGCCTACCACAGGAATGGATATGGTTTCTGTGAAAACACTTGCAGAAGTTCTGAGGAAGCGGAATGAGGAACAGGGGCTGACGATTCTTATGGTTACTCATGGAAATTCCGGTGAGTTTAAAGGAGCAAACCGGTTCTTTAAAGCGGAAGAGGGGAGGATCGACGAAGTATGAGTATTTTACAGTATGGATTTATGCAGAGGGCTTTTCTGGTGGGAATCCTTCTGGCTGTGATTACGCCCTGCATCGGGATCACCATTGTTCTGAAACGGATGTCCATGATCGGAGATGCGCTTTCCCATTCTTCACTGGCTGGTGTTGTGCTGGGACTGATACTTGGAGTGAATCCGGTAGCCGGTGCAGTAGTGATGTGCATCGTAGCTGCTCTTGGAATTGAGGCTATCCGCAAAAAAATCCCGCGTTATTCGGAGGTGGCGATCTCCATCGTCATGTCTGCCGGGATCGGACTGGCTGGTGTGCTGTCCGGCTTTGTGGAAAACGGTGCCAGTCTGAACAGCTTTTTGTTCGGAAGTATTGTGTCCATCAGTGAAGGAGAGCTGGCACTGGTAGTTGTGATCAGTGTGCTGGTACTGGCAGCAGTGCTGTTTTTTTACAGGGAACTGTTTTATATCGGATTTGATGAAAATGCGGCAAGGATCTCCGGTGTTTCCGTGCGGAATATTAATTTTCTTTTTACTATTCTGACGGCTCTGACAGTTTCCATTGCGTCCCGAACAGTAGGAACCCTGATCGTTTCCTCCATGCTGGTAGTTCCGGTGGCGTGTGGGATGCAGATGGCAAAAAGCTATAAGGGTACACTGATCTGTGCCATTATCGTGGCGGTATGTACCACCATTGCCGGACTGTTTCTTTCCTATTATGCCGGACTGAAACCAGGTGGAATGATCGTTCTTCTTGAGGTTGCGTGGTTTGTAGTTGTGATGACAGTGAAAAGTTTTAACAAATAAAACACATTTTTCCCACAAAGTAAACACAATTAACCCATATACTTTGAAGCATCAAAAGGAAACAGAGAAGAATTTTTTCCCAGGGAGGACTTAACCATGAACAACAACAGAAAATTAAAAATAAAGAAAATGATGAAAAAGGGTGCAACCATCAGCCTGTGTGCAGTACTTGCCGGCGGCATTGGAGTTGGTGCATATGAAGGTATAAATTATTTCTCCGGTGCACAGTCCGTACAGGCGGCAACCGATAGCTCCGAGAATCTGACTCTTATGAAGTCTGATAAAAAATCAAATAAAGACAGCGAAGATACAGAGGCTACAAAATCCTCCGATACAAAGGGCAGTCTGGATGTATCAGATGTTGCTGAGAAGGCAATGCCTTCTGTAGTTGCCATCACAACCAAGTCCGTTCAGGAGGTTCAGGATTATTACAGCATGTTTGGTTCCCAGTATGCGCCGAGCCAGGAGCAGGAAGTTGAAGGAAGCGGTTCCGGTATTATCATCGGAAAAACAGATTCTGAGCTACTGATCGCCACAAACTATCATGTTGTGGATGGTGCCGATACCTTGTCAGTTGCCTTTGCAGATGGTAATGCTTATGAGGCTACGGTAAAGGGCTTTGATGAAAGCGAGGATCTTGCAGTTGTTTCTGTTGCAACGAAGGATGTTTCGGATGATACAATGGATGCAATTTCTGTTGCAAAGATCGGAAGCTCTGATGATCTGAAGATCGGTGAGCAGGTTGTTGCCATCGGTAATGCACTTGGCTATGGCCAGTCCGTTACTACTGGTATTGTCAGTGCTAAGAACCGTAAGACAGATGCATCAGGACAGATCGAGGGTGATTCTACAGATAACAGCAGCAGTATCAACAAGGGCGTGAACCTGATCCAGACAGATGCGGCTATCAATCCCGGTAACAGTGGCGGTGCGCTTCTGAATATGGATGGTGAGGTTGTTGGTATTAACTCTTCCAAGCTTGCTTCTACTGAGGTTGAAGGTATGGGGTATGCCATTGCAATTTCTGATGTTGCGGATTCTCTTGAGAACATGATGAATGCCAAGGCAAGAGATAAAGTGGATAATCATGGTATCCTTGGTATCACAGGCAGTACAGTAAGTACGGAGGCAGTACAGATTTATGGTATCCCGCAGGGTGTATTTGTTTCGAAGGTAACCGAGGGCGGCCCTGCCGATGATGCAGGTATTACCAAGAATATGGTCATTACAGAGTTTGATGGTAAAACGATCACCAGTATCGATCAGCTGGTTGAGCTGCTTCAGTATTATGAGCCGAAGGAAAAGATCGATGTGACGGTTGCAGTTCTGGATGGCAATGAGTATAAGGAGAAGACACTCACTGTAAAACTTGGTAAAGATGACAGTTCCAGCAAGGATAGCAAGGACAGCTCTGAGGATAGCACGTCCCAGGATTCCCAGGATGCAGATATCCCAGATATCCAGGGAGGACAGGATGATTCCGATCAGGGGGATGCAGATGCATTTGCTGATGATGGAGAAGCCAGCCTGTTTAGAGATTTTGAGCAGAATGGCTTGTATGACTGATCAGTCCTAAATTATAGATGGAGAGCATTTTCGAGGTGAAGAACCGCAATCAGTTCATCCCCTCCATGAATCCGCAGGAAAGAAACCAGAAATACAGCGGATGGAAAAACGCAGTAGAAAAAGTTCTCGTATAATAAAACGGGAGCTTTAGGCAGCGGCAATTGCTTGACCCCATGTGTATGTCAGATTATAATAAAATAACAGGCATTTCCGGATGCATTCCAGATGTATCGGAAATGACGGAAAGCCGGTCTTTGCCAGTATCATGTGCAGAGGCCGGCAAAAGTTATATTCAGAGATAAACGATCATCCATTTGCAGTAGCTGTGCAGTGGCATCCGGAGATGATGTATGATTCTTCAGAACAGCTGAAGCTTCTCCGGGCATTTGCGGAGGCAGCAGGGAAGGAGACGGAAGCATGAATATTTGTATCTATGGAGCGTCCAGCGCAGAGCTGAAAAAGATCTATTATGAGAAAACGGAAGAGCTGGGACAGCTGATGGGGAAACGTGGCCACGGCCTTGTTTTCGGAGGTGGAAAAGAGGGGCTGATGGGGGCGGCAGCCCGGGGTGTTGACAGAGAAAAAGGTTATATCCTAGGTATCGCACCGAGATTTTTTGACCAGCCGGGAGTGTTGTATGAGCATTGTACAGAGTTCATTTTTACTGAAAATATGCGTGAGAGGAAGCACCTGCTGGAAAGCCGCTCGGATGCGACTATCGTGGTACCTGGGGGAATTGGTACTTATGAGGAGTTTTTTGAGATTCTGACATTGAAGAGTCTGGGACGGATCGACAGGCCGATCGTTCTTTATAATATTCAGGGATATTACGACAGCATGCAGGCACTCCTGGAATACACAGCAGGGGAAAAATTTATGTCCAGAGATGTTGTGGGTATGTGCCGGTTCATGAAAGACCCGGAGGAGATCCTGGATTATATTGAGAATTACCGGAATTATGGGGGAAGGCTATAAATAAAATACAGTACGGCTAATACAACAGCCCTGTATATAAGATCGTGCGAAGGGGATTTTTACAGGAGAAGATATATTTTATGAGGAAAATAATGTTAAATGGCCAGTGGGAGCTGGCAGAAGCAGGAAATGACAGATTATGTGAGGTACAGGTTCCGGGATCTGTGCTTTCCGGGCTCTATGGTGCCGGGAAGATCGAAGATCCTTTTTACCGGACAAATGAGGATGTGACAAGGGAACTGTTCCGGAAGGATTATGAATTCAGCAGAACATTTGTGGCTGCAGAGGATATCCTGAAAGAAGAAAAAATAATACTGGTCTGTGAGGGGCTGGATACTCTTGCAGATATTTATATCAATGGGCAAAAAGCCGGATCTGCAGATAACATGCATCGTACCTGGAAGCTGGATGTGAAAGAATTTCTTCATTCCGGGGAGAATCAGATCCGGATCGTATTCCGGTCGGTATTCAAGTATATCGAAGCTTATGAGTATGAAGATAATAAAGAGATCCACTATGTTCCCTGCGGTGGAATGAAAGGAAACCAGCTGATCCGGAAGGCTCATTGTATGTTTGGATGGGACTGGGGCCCCCAGACCATTGATGCCGGGATTTTTCGGGATATTTATCTGGAAGCATACAGTCATCCGAGAATTGAGGATGTGAAGATCATACAGGTGCATGGGGATAATGCTGTGGATGTGTGTACAACTGTGGCTGTAAGCGGAGATGCTGTGGATAAGTGTCAGGTGAGGGTGACGATCCAGGAGGATGCAGAGAGCGTCTGTGGACATAGAACAGGTGCTAACGACCGAAAAACGGAAGCCCATGTATGCAAAGTGGGGGAGACTGTATCAGCGAATAATAATCCAGCAGTGCTGACATCCTCGATCCACAACCCGAAACTCTGGTGGCCAAACGGCTACGGCGATCAGCCGTTATATAAAGTTAAGGTGGAACTTCTGGATGAGGATGGCGAAGTTCTGGAAACTATAACGAAGCGCATTGGTCTCCGTACCCTTACCATCAGCCAGGAAAAAGATCTCTGGGGAAAAGAGTTCGCGTTCTGTGTCAATGGCGTGAAGATTTTTGCCATGGGCGGAAATTATATTCCGGAGGACTGTATTTATTCCAGGATCACGCCGGAGCTTCAGGAGTACCTTCTGGAATCCTGTAAACGTGCCAATTTTAACTGCGTCCGTGTGTGGGGTGGCGGTTATTATCCTTCGGATCATTTCTATGATCTCTGTGACGAGATGGGGTTGATCGTATGGCAGGATCTGATGTTTGCTTGTAATGTTTATGATCTTACAGAAGAATTTGAAGAGAATATCACGAAGGAAATTACAGAAAATGTAAAACGTCTCCGTCATCATGCATCTCTGGGACTGTGGTGCGGAAATAACGAGATGGAATCTGCCTGGGATCACTGGCCGGAGGTGCAGAGTGAGTCGAAATATCTTCGTGCGGACTACATAAAAATGTTTGAGCATGTGGTGCCAAAAGCAGTGAAAGCGGCAGACAGCGAGACCTTTTTCTGGCAGTCTTCTCCGAGTTCCGGGGGTTGTTTTGATGAGCCGGATGATGAGAACCGGGGGGACTGTCACTACTGGGATGTATGGCATGGCCAGAAGCCTTTTACGGATTATCAGAAGCATTATTTCCGGTTCTGTTCGGAATTTGGTTTCCAGTCCTTCCCGTGTCTGAAAACAGTAGAGAGCTTTACGGAAGAAAAAGACCGGAATATTTTTTCCAGGGTGATGGAGAAACACCAGAAGAATCCGGCAGCCAACGGAAAGATCCTGTATTACCTTTCGGAGAATTTCCGTTATCCGGAGAATTTCCGCAAGCTTCTCTATGTGAGCCAGATCCTTCAGGGAATGGCCATGAAGTATGGCGTAGATCACTGGAGACGTCACAGAGGCCGCTGTATGGGAACTCTTTACTGGCAGATCAATGATAACTGGCCGGTGGCGTCCTGGGCAAGTATCGACTATTTTGGTCGCTGGAAGGCACTTCATTATATGGCAAAAAAATTCTATGGGCCACAGGCGGTGAGTATGTGCATGGATGGGGATACCATGCAGGTGTATCTGGCAAATGAAAGTATGGAAGCACAGTCATATCAGGTTGTCTTTTATGTGAAAAATATGGAATGCGAGATCCTTGAGAAGATTACCGGAAAGGGCACTGTGGGTGTGCAGGAGTCCGGGCAGATCCTGGCGGTGGATGTTTCCAAATGGGAAGACAGGAAGTATAAGATTTTCCTTGAGGCAGAAGTGACACTTGCTGATGGAAAAGTGCTCCGTGATGTGGAGACTCTTGTTCCATATAAATATCTGGAACTGGATAAACCGGAGATCGCCGCTGAGGTGGAGGAGCAGGAGGATGCGTTTGTGATCCATTTGAAGAGCAGCTGCTTCAGCCCGTTTACAGCTGTTGGATTTACTGATGCGGATGTAATTCTTGAGGATAATTTTTTCCATATGACAGGTGGAGAGGAAATGTGTATCCGGATTGAGAAAAAAGATATACGAAGTGATGTGTCTCTGGATGCGGCAGAGCTTACACATCAGATGGAAATCCTGACGTTGGCGTAGGAGTTTTATAATGAAAAAGACGCGGCCTTTTATCGGATGATAAAGAGGTACGCGTCTTTTTTGTATGATATTAGGGGGGATTTTTATGGGTTTGTGCGTGTTTGCAGTTTCTTATTCGTAATTTTTATGTCTTTTAAAGAAATCTTTTGTTTCTTTTACAACCACACCGCTCAGGGCAAGAAGAGCGATCAGGTTCGGGAACGCCATCAGGGCATTGAAGATATCTGCGATGTTCCATACAGCTGCTACAGTCATATATGGTCCGATGAATACGCAGATGATGTACAGCCAGCGGTATGTTGTAACTGCGGCTTTGTTTCTGTTGAACAGGTATTCCAGACATCTTTCACCGTAGTAATCCCATCCAAGAATCGTTGTGAATGCGAAGAATACCAGGCACAGCATCAGTGAGAAGGATGCTACAACCGGCGGGAAAGGAAGTCCTTTCTGGAATGCGGCTGTTGTGATGGCAACACCCTCAAGACCTGTGTTCCATGTTTCTGTAATGACGATGGAAAGACCTGTCATGGTACAGATGACGATGGTATCAATGAAAGTACCTGTCATGGATACAAGACCCTGACGTACCGGCTCTTTTGTCTGAGCTGCAGCAGCTGCGATCGGGGCACTACCAAGACCGGACTCATTGGAGAAGATACCGCGGGCGATACCTTTCTGCATAGCTACGACCATGGTTCCCATTGCGCCACCTGCAAGTGCACTTCCTGTGAAAGCAGATTTTACGATAGTTACGATCGCTGCAGGAACTGCTGTGATGTTTGTGATCACGATGATCAGTGCCAGTGCAACATAGAGAACTGCCATAAACGGTACAACGACCTGGGATACCTTTGCGATTCTCCGGATTCCGCCGAGAACGACAAGTCCTACGCATACGGTAAGTACCAGACATGCAACTACAGTTGCCCAGGAATATGTATTTCCGAAAAGTGCTACTGTGTGTGCTTTATCCGGGTCAAAGAAATTGGTAACTGCAGATGCGATACCGTTTACCTGTGTGAAGGTTCCGATACCGAAAAGTCCTACACCTGCTCCGAAAAATGCGAAGATCTTGGCAAGCCATCTCCACTGTTTTCCCATACCGTTTTCGATGTAGTAGAATGGTCCGCCGAGAACATGACCTTCTTTGTCAATGGTACGATACTTGATCGCCAGAAGTCCTTCTGCGTATTTGGTTGCCATTCCGAAAAATGCGGCTACGATCATCCAGAAAAGTGCTCCAGGTCCGCCGGCTGCGATAGCAGTTGCGACACCTACGATATTTCCGGTTCCGATGGTTGCTGAAAGTGCAGTACACAGAGCTCCGAAGCTTGTGACCTCACCATCGCCGCCTTCTTCATTTTTTACCATGAATTTCAGTGCCTTTCCGAGGTGCCTTACCTGTAAAAGACCTAACCGAGAGGTTAACAGAATTCCTGTGAACAGGATCAGAATGATCAGCGGAAGTCCCCAAACGACTCCGTCAAACCATGTGATAAAGTTGTTGATTTGTGTAAACATTACTCTTTCCTCCATCCTTTTGCCTGAGAGATTTACAGCATTTTGTGTGCTGCGTACACCTTCGGCGCTCTTCTTTTCAGAAGAGACTCTCCTGAGTTTTTTTATTTTTGAATGATGCCAGGACCTTTTTGTGTACGGTGGTAGCGGTCATTCGTTTTGTGTAGAAATACACTGTAACACAGAGTATCACATGAATTGACGGATTTCAATGGGTTTTATTAAAAAAATTCCATTTATTAGAAATATTAATCGACATATAATCAGGATCTGGTAAATTGTTATTTTTCTATCAGCGGATGTTCTTTGTAATACATGCGGGTGAAATGCAGAAATGTCAGCATATCGCCGCTGATGTATTTACTTTTTTTCCATACCATGCCGATTTTTATGCGGACAGGTGGATTGAGAGGGATGCCGGTAATATTGGAAGAGGAAAATTTATCGGTCATGCTGGAATAGAGAAAACAGCCGTATTTTCCGGTTTTTACAAACTGCAAAGTAGTGTAGATCTGGCTACTTCGCATCACGATATTGGGCTTGTAGCCGTCCATTTCAAAACGCATTTTCAAGATCTGATTCTGGACAGAATCCGCGTTAAAAAAGATCAGCTGTTCTTTTGACATTTCTTTTGTTGTGACAGATTCTTTTTCTGCCAGTTTATGGTCATTGCTTACGCAGAAAACTACCTGGTCGTTGGCCAGGACAGCGTTGTGGAATTTATCAATATTATACTGTTCCATATTGACCAGAGCTACATCCAGGGTGTCATCCTGCACCAGGTTGCAGGCACGGACAGATCCATATTCCTCCAGGACCACGGCGATCTCCGGGTGTTTTTCATGAAATGCCATAAGCAGCTCCGGGAAAAATACAGTACTCAGCATGGGCGGGATTCCAATGCGAAGAGGGGGTTTTACCCTGGACATGCTGGAGTAGTCAGCCTGAAGTTCATTACAATATTGAAGAATATAAGTAGCTTTTTTGTAGAAGGATTCTCCCTCCTGGGTCAGACTCAGCTGATTTCCTTTTCTGGAAAAAAGACTGATTCCGAATTCGATTTCCAGGTCGCGAATGGCCATGGAAATGGTTGGTTGGGTCACATATAATTCTTCGGCTGCTTTTGTGATGCTGTGGCAGCGGCTGGCTGTGCAGAAATAGCGTAGTTGATTCAGTGTCATAATATACCTTCTCTCCGTGTATGATCAGATGAAATTTTTGACAGATTTCGCTGTTTTTTATCGAAAGAAATTCGGAACAGGACATGCTCTTTGGAGCTGACTGTCATTATAAAGATATCATGGACATGTGAAAAATTCCATATTCATTTGAAAACGAGAAAGTTTTGTGGTAATAGTGCATAAAAATTATCATTAAAAATTGAGAGTATAAAAATTTTTTATGGGGATATGTGTTTCATTAATTTGTTTTTTTATATGTACACCGGTTATAATGGAACCATCAAAAGAAACGTGTACGGCCTATACTTTTCAGGAGAAAACCAAAACTTAATGGAAGGAGAGTACAGAAATGTCTCAGACAACTATCACATTGCTGTTTCTTGTGTTCACCATTATCAGTTTCATCCTTGAAAAAATTCCTCTTGGTCTGACGGCTTCGATCTGTGCGATCGGCCTGACCCTTACAGGAGTTGTGGATGCGACAACAACGTTTTCACAGTATGTAAACAGTAACGTAATCCTTTGCGTTGGCATGTTTGTAGTTGGCCAGGCATTGTTTGAAACAGGAATGGCAAATAAGATCGGAGGACTGGTCACAAAATTTGCCAGAACAGAAAAAACACTGATCATCGCGATCATGGTAATTGTAGGTGTAATGTCCGGATTCTTATCCAACACAGGTACCGCAGCAGTGCTGATCCCGGTAGTCTGTGGAATCGCTGATGAGTCCGGTTATTCCAGAAGCCGTCTTCTGATGCCGCTGGTATTTGCCGCTGCTCTTGGTGGAAACCTTTCTATCATTGGTGCACCGGGAAACCTGATGGGTGTGAATGCACTTCAGGAGATGGGGCTTTCCACAAGCTTCTTTATGTATGCACCGGTTGGAGTTCCAATGCTTCTGATCGGAATCCTCTACTTTATCCTTATCGGATATAAATTTCTTCCGGACGGAAAGAATGCATCCGGGGAAGCGCTTGAAGATCAGCAGGATTTCAGCCATGTACCGAAGTGGAAACAGACCGTTTCTCTGGTAGTTCTGATCCTTGTGATCCTTGCAATGATCTTTGAGAAAGAGATAGGTATCAGCATTGAGGTTTCTGCATGTATCGGAGCGATCATCCTGGTTCTGACAGGAGTTATTTCCGAGAAGGAAGCACTGAAATCCATTGATCTGAAAGTTGTATTTCTTTTCGGCGGTTCTCTGACACTTGCAAAAGCGCTGGATACAACCGGAGCCGGAGAGCTGATCGCAGATAAAATCGTGGGACTTCTTGGATCTGATCCAAGTCCGATCCTTCTTCTTCTGGTGATCTTTATTGTAACCTGTGTACTGACAAATTTTATGTCAAATACAGCAACCACAGCACTGATGATCCCGATCGCGGTATCTCTTGCGAACAACCTGGGAGCAGATCCGAGAGCTGTTGTTATCGCAACGGTTATCGCAGGTTCCTGTGCATATGCAACACCGATCGGTATGCCGGCAAACACCATGGTAGTTGGTCTTGGAGGATACAAATTCAAAGACTACGTAAAATCCGGTCTGCCGCTGATCCTGGTATCTTTTGTGATCTGTATGATCCTGTTACCGATCCTGTTCCCGTTTTATCCGTAAGAGGATAAAGGGAGAAACTTTTGATCAATTAAGTTAGTTCTCTCTGTGCCGATCATAAAGCGCAGGGGAAGAAATAAATAAGTCAATAAATAACCTAAAAAGCCATCTTAACCATTAATCAGCCAAATTAATGATGAAACAACCAACCAAATTTATGTAAACCTATGTAACTAAAAAACATTAAACCATCGAACCATATCAGGAGGTAAATCATGACTAAGGAAAATGGAGTTAAAGTATTAACAGACATGGTAGCAGATTTTGTTGCCCATATTGGAAAAAAATTACCGGATGACGTAGTTAAGAAACTGGAAGAGCTTGGTTCCCAGGAAACAGCTGCACTTCCAAAAGTTCTCTATGAGACAATGACAAAGAACCAGGGTCTTGCTGTAGAGCTGAACCGTCCAAGCTGTCAGGATACAGGTGTTCTTCAGTTCTGGCTGAAATGCGGAACAAATTTCCCGTATATCAATGAGCTGGAAGCACTTCTGAAAGATGCTGTTGTTCAGGCTACTTTTGCAGCACCGTTAAGACATAATTCCGTTGAGACTTTTGATGAGTACAACACAAAGAAAAACGTTGGTAAAGGAACTCCGACTGTATGGTGGGATATTGTTCCGAACAGCGATAAATGTGAGATCTACGCATACATGGCAGGCGGCGGATGTACCCTTCCTGGAAAAGCAATGGTTCTGATGCCAGGTGCCGGTTATGAGGGTGTTACAGATTTCGTTCTGGATCAGATGACAACTTATGGACTGAATGCGTGTCCTCCACTTCTTGTTGGTGTTGGTGTAGGTACATCTGTAGAGACAGCTGCCCTGAACTCCAAGAAAGCGCTGATGCGTCCGATCGGTTCTCACAATGACAACGCAAACGCGGCAAAAATGGAGAAGCTTCTTGAGGACGGTATCAATGCGATCGGCCTTGGACCGCAGGGTATGGGCGGAAAGTATTCTGTAATGGGTGTTAACATCGAGAATACCGCGCGTCATCCATCTACCATCGGTGTTGCAGTAAACGTTGGATGCTGGTCTCACCGTCGTGGACATTTGGTTGTAAATCCGGATCTTACAGTAACCTGTGATACTCATTCCACATGGAAATTTAATGCTTAATATAAACGGAGGGAAAAATCATGATCGAAATCAGAGGAGATAAAAAAGTTCTTATTACACCTATAAGCGCAGAAGACCTGGCTGATATCAAAATCGGCGATATTGTATGGCTGGACGGAGATCTGATGACCTGTCGTGACGTTGCTCACCGCCGTCTGGTTGAGTATGGAAGAGAGCTTCCGTATGATATCCGCAACAAAGCGATTTTCCATGCCGGCCCGATCGTTCGTAAGATCGAGGGTACAGAGGATGATTATGAGATGGTTTCTGTAGGACCGACAACTTCCATGCGTATGGAGAAGTTCGAGTATGAGTTTACAAAACTGACTGGTGTCAGAGTGATCGTTGGTAAAGGTGGTATGGGCCCGAATACGGAGCGTGCCTGCAAAGAGTTCGGTGCGATCCACTGTGTTTTCCCGGCTGGATGTGCAGTTGTGGCTGCTACAGAGGTTGAGAAGATCGTTGAGCATCACTGGGATGAGCTTGGTATGCCTGAGACTTTATGGTGCAATAAGGTTAAGGAGTTTGGTCCGCTGATCGTGTCTATCGATGCTCAGGGCCGCAACCTGTTTGAGGAGAATAAGGTTGTATTTAATGAGCGCAAAGAGGCTGCTAAGCAGGCGATTTATCCAGAGGTTAAGTTTATTAAATAATATTTGGATAATATTGAAAAAAGTTTTCGTGATATCTGAGGTGCCGGAGCTCTGCCATGAGGGGGTCGGGATTGAATGGTGATCGTAAAATAATGGCGTGATATGAAAAAGAGGATATCCTGTGGATTCGGTTAAACGGTCTGCAGGATGTCTTTTTTTGTTGATTTTTTTGGCTTTTTGTGTCTTTTTGTGTCTTTTTGTGTTTTACAGGGGTGGTTGGGTGTGGTAAAATGAAAAAAGTTGTGTATATTGATTATGATTGTTTTGAAAGAGAGAGGAATTGATGCTATGGGGGAGTATTTGAGGAATATTAACTGGAAGCATGTTCTGATCATGTGCATCGGAAATGTTTTTGCAGGTATGGGGATTGGAATTTTTAAGCTGGCCGGGCTTGGTACGGATCCGTTTAGTGGAATGAATATGGCGGTTGCGGATATGCTTGGTATGGCTTATGGTAATTTTCAGCTGATTGTGAATATTGTGCTGTTGATTATTGAGATTGCTTTTGGAAGGAAGTTTCTGGGGATTGGTACAGTTGTAAATGCGGTGTGCCTGGCTTATATTATTACGTTTTTTTATAATATTTTTCATGGAGTTATGGGATTGGAGCTTGTGGCGCTGCCGGTGAGATTGGTTGCGCTGTGTATTGGGGTTGTGATCTGCTGTCTGGGGTTGTCGATGTATCAGATGCCGGATGAGGGGGTTGCGCCTTATGATAGTCTTTCTTTGATCATGACGGAGAAGTGGCCGAGGATTCCTTATTTCTGGCACAGGATGTCTAATGATGTGCTTTGTGCACTGATCTGTTATCTGACTGGTGGTGTTGTGGGAATTGGTACGCTGGTGACGGCTTTTGGTTTGGGGCCGGTGATCCATTTCTTTAATAGAGTTTTTACTGGGAAGTTGCTTGCCTGGGTTGATGGGGAGTGAGTTTCTGGGAGGAAGCTGAACTGGCTGTGGTGTGGCTGGTTCGGCTTTTTTTGTGGGAAAAGGGACGCACATGAAAGGGACGCCCGCGAGGCGTGTGCTGCCTGTCGCCGGGGCTTCGTCGGGGGCTGGCTTCTAGGCTGCCGGGAATCTGCTAAAAGCGTTTTCCAAAAGTCCGAACTCGCTTCGCTCAAACAGCGAACTTTTGAAAAACAACGCAGATTTCCGCCAGCCAAGAATCAGCACCTCTCCTGCAGAGTCCGGCGACAGGCAGCACACGCCTCACGGGCTGGCTTTTCAGGGCGGGAGGGTAGGGTGGCTGCTCGGTAGGTTGGTTTAGGGTGATAGGTTGAGTGGTTTTCCGGGAGTTGGATGAGCCGTCAGCGCTGCGCTGGACGGCTGGGAGGAAAGGCTGAGTTTGTTTGTGGTTTGACGGAAGTATCAACAGCAACTTTTTTGCAGTATTACATGGCTGTTATGCTGTGTTAAAATATAAACAATATTAATATAATACACTCACATTATTCATTTTATAACTATTTATAAATGTGTTATGCTATCTTCTGATGAAAGAGATATAATGAACGCAGTCGTGAAACGAGGGTGTTCATGAATTGATGGCTATCCGGGAGACCGGGGCTTTGTGTGATGAAGGAGAGGATATCATTATGGAATTTAATCATGGAGTTTTATTTTCAGATACATATCAGAAGAAGCTGAAATCTCAGTTTTGTTATGCAGATAAGGATCCGCAGTATGGTGCGCGTCTTTTCTTTGAGAACTCTGGTGGTTCTCTGAGACTGAAGAAGGCGGTTGAGGCTAAGGCTGCGATTGAGGAGTTTCCGGATTGTCCGGAGCGTGCCCGTGGCAGAGGGTTTGATCTGGCTGATTATGTTAAGGATGGTACTCAGGAGATCCTGGAGGTTATTTTTGGTGCGAAGAGTGGTGCTCTGATTACGGAACTGACTGCTTCCCAGACTATGTTCCATGCAGTTGGTACAATTATGGAAGGTGTTGACTGGGGTAAGAATGCAGTTACTTCTGCTCTGGAGCATCCGTCTGCTCATGATGCGGTTGAGTATTATTGCAAGAAGACTGGCAGGGAGTTCCGTGAGGTTCCGGCTAATAAGGTGACGGGTGGTCTTGATCCGGATGAGATTATGAAGTATGTGGATAAGGATACGGTTCTTCTCAGCATTATGGCTGCTTCCAATATTTCCGGTAATATCATGGATATCAAGGAAATTGCACGCCGTGCAAAAGAGATCAATCCGGATATTTATATTGTCAGTGATGCGGTTCAGCATGCTCCTCATGCAGTGATCGATGTTGAGGACTGGGGTGTGGATGTCTGCAACTTTGCTCCGTATAAGTTCTTTGGTGTTCGTGGCTGTGGTTATGCTTATGTTTCTGACCGTGTTGCTGTGATGCCGCATATCAAACTGACCTGCAAGGATGATAATGTCTGGGCTCTTGGTACTCCGGCTCCGGCTAACTTTGCGGCTATGATGGCTGTTATTGATTATGTTTGCAGTATCGGTAAACATTTCCTGGGCGATTCCGCACATAAATATAATAAGCGTGAGCTTTTTGTTGAGGGTATGAATCACATTCATCTTCAGGAGAGAGCGCTTCTGTACCGTATGCTGGAAGGTACCGATAAGGTTCCGGGTCTTCGTCATATCCCGGGTGTTCAGGTTTATGTGGATATGGAGGATCTTACATACAAAGATCTCATTGTTGCCATGGGTATCGAGGGTATTGAATTTGCAGAGTGTGCAAGAAGATATCTGGAGCATGGTGTTACTCTGTTCGAGCGTGTAAAGAGCAGCCCGTATTCCAAACGTATCGTAGAAACTCTTGGTCTTGAGGGTGCGCTTCGTGTTTCTCCGCTTCACTGCCATGGAACAGACGATATTGATAAGTTCCTGAAGATCACCAAGGAGATCGCTGAGGGTAAATAAGATAAAATAAATAACTGTAAAAAATAAATGGAAGACCGCTCTTTTCTCGTATTTTAATATGAAAGAAAAGAGCGGTTTTTCTGTTAATGAGGACGTTGGTATAATCTGTAAAAAATATTCAAATAAATGATATCCTGTATCGGAAACTTCTGTTAAGATAAATTTATCAAAATATACCATGGGAGGAAGATATGAAAAAACTTCTTTTTGGCGCGGCATACTACGATGAATACATGCCGTATGACAGACTTGATAAAGATATAGAAATGATGAAAAAAGCGGGGATCAATACGGTGCGTATTGCGGAGTCTACGTGGAGTACCTGTGAGCCGCAGGATGGGGTGTTTGATTTTTCTCATGTGGAGCGTGTGATGGATGCTATGGAGGAGGCCGGGATCCATGTGATCATCGGTACGCCTACGTATGCGGTTCCTGCCTGGATGGTGAAGGCCCATCCGGATGTGATTGCCACGACGAAAAATGGGGCGGGGATCTATGGTGCCAGACAGATTATGGATATTACCAATCCGGTGTATCTTTTTTATGCGGAGCGTGTGATCCGGAAACTGATGGAAGTCAGTGCAGGAAGGAAGTGTGTCATTGGTTTTCAGGTGGATAATGAGACCAAGTATTACGGCACAGCGGGCAAAAATGTGCAGCTGGCTTTTGTAAAATATTTAAGAAAAAAATTTCAGGATGATCTGGATGCCATGAACCATGAATTTGGGCTGGATTACTGGAGTAACCGGATTGATGCCTGGGAAGACTTTCCGGATGTGAGGGGAACGATTAATGGCAGTCTGGGTGCGGAGTTTGAGAAGTTCCAGCGGACCCTGGTGGATCAATTCTTAAGCTGGCAGGCCGGGATCGTCAGCGAGTATAAGAGGGAAGATCAGTTTATTACCCACAACCTGGATTTTGAGTGGAGAGGATATTCTTACGGTGTACAGCCGGATGTGAATCATCTTCATGCATCACAGGCTCTGACCATTGCGGGAACGGATATTTATCATCCGTCTCAGGATGATCTGACCGGTACGGAGATTGCTTTTGGAGGGGATATGATCCGCAGTCTGAAGCATGATAACTATCTGGTTCTAGAGACGGAAGCTCAGGGATTTCCGTGCTGGACGCCGTATAAAGGTCAGCTTCGTCTCTGTGCCTACAGTCATCTGGCATCCGGGGCCAACAGTGTGATGTACTGGCACTGGCATTCTATCCATAATTCGTTTGAGACTTACTGGAAGGGGCTTCTGAGCCATGATTTTGCGGAGAATGATACTTACCGTGAGGCTTGTATTATTGGAAAAGAATTTCGGGAAAAAGGCAGCCGTCTGGTGAATCTTAAGAAGAAAAATGATGTGGCTGTGATGGTGAGCAATGAGGCTCTGACTGCATTGAACTGGTTTGGCATTCAGGCGACTTCCGGGGATAATGGTGAAATCCGCTACAATGATGTGGTTCGCTGGATTTATGATGCGCTGTATCAGATGAACGTGGAGTGTGATTTTGTATGGCCGGAATCTGAGGAGCTTTCTCAGTATAAGGCGATTTTTGTACCGGCGCTTTATGCGGTTCCGGACAGTACGCTTCAGAGGCTGAACCGTTATGTGGAAGAAGGCGGTACGCTGGTTGTGACATTTAAGAGCAGTTTTGCCAATGAGAATGTGAAGGTTCATGTGGATGCACAGCCGCATATTCTGAAAAATGCGCTGGGGATCAGTTATAATCAGTTTACATTTCCGCGGGATGTCAAGCTGGCCGGAAAGCTGTATGGCGAAGCAAGGGTATTTATGGAGCTTTTGAAACCGGAAGGCGCAGAGGTACTTGCCGGATATGAGCATTATAATTGGAAGGGATATGCAGCCATAACCAGAAATAAATATGGGAAAGGTACGGCATATTATCTGGGATGTATGACAGATGATGCCACCCTTCAGAATGTAATAAAAGATGCTCTTGGAAGTGCAGGCGTTGAGTTATCCGGTTACAGCTATCCGGTGATTGTACGTAAAGGAACGAATGATCTTGGAAAAACGATCAGGTATTTCCTGAATTACTCAGGATCAGAACAGGCTGTTACGTACAAATATGGTGATGCAGAAGATGTAATTACCGGCAAGGAAATTAAGGCTGGTACAGAGCTGAAGATTCCTGCCTGGGATGTGCGGATTATTGAGGCTTAAGATAAAGAAGAAATATAAATGAGAGAAAATCTCTGGCATGTTGGCAGAAAGCTGATGTGACAGAGATTTTTTCATGAAGTAAACTGTGATCAGTATAAATATACCCGATCGGGATTGATTTGTAAATTTTAACTTGAAATTATACCCGATAGGGATTAATATGTTTATTATGAACAGGATTGGTAATTATATAAAAGAAGAAAGAAAAAAAGCTGGACTTACACAGGAAGAGTTTGCAATGCGTGCTGGCCTGGGGCTCAGATTTGTAAGAGAGCTGGAGCAGGGAAAAGAAACTGTGCGTCTGGATAAAGTAAATCAGGCATTGGCAATGTTCGGAAAAGAAGCTGTACCGGGTGAAAGGGAGGAATAGCAGGTGGAGTCGGAATATAGAAAAGGTTATGTATATATTCAAAATTGTTTTGCCGGAATAATTGCTGAAACAGAAGAAGGATATATTTTTTCGTATGATAAAAAATATTTAAAAAGAGAGGATGCGGTGGCGGTAAGCCTTACTCTACCTTTACGTGAAGCCCCATATGAAACAACCATTTTGTTTCCATTTTTTGATGGACTGATTCCTGAGGGCTGGCTTCTTGGCGTAGTCAGTCGAAACTGGAAAATTAATCAGAAGGACAGATTTGGTCTTTTACTGGCGGCATGCAGAGACTGTATCGGAGACGTTTGTATCAGAGGAGAAATAACATGAAATGTTTATGTTGTGGAAAAACGATCAATCAAAATGCAGCAGAATCAGAAAAAAAGTGGCAGTGGCATAAAAAATGTGTGGTAAATTTTTTTCATACAAAAGAAATGCCTGTTTTGGATATAACAAAAGAACAACTGGAATTTCTTGTAAATGAAACGGTTAATGAAGGATTAACTGTGCCAGGTGTTCAAAAGAAATTATCACTTCATTTATCAAGTGATATAGATGCAAGACTTACAATTGTAGATTATCCGACGGGTTATATATTAAAGCCGCAGACAGAAGAATTTGAAAATATGCCGGAATTTGAAGATCTTGCCATGCGACTTGCTGAGATCATGGGGATACAGACAGTGCCACATGCACTTATAAAAATGAATGGAGAGTATGCATATATTACAAAACGGATTGATCGGGAGATAACGGAAAAAGAAATCAAGTTATATGCAATGGAAGATTTTTGTCAGTTATCCTGTAGATTAACGCAAGATAAGTACAAAGGTTCTTATGAACAATGTGGCAGGATTATTAAGAAATATTCGACGACACCGGGACTGGATATGTCAGAATTGTTTTTACGTGTATTGGGCTCTTTTGTCATGGGAAATTCAGATATGCATTTGAAAAATTTTTCATTGAAAGAGACGGAACCTGGAAACAGGAAGTTTCAGCTGTCAAAAGCATATGATATGTTGCCTGTAAATATAATCATGCCGGAAGATAAAGAACAGCTTGCACTTACGATTAATGGAAAAAAACGAAATATTCATAAAAAAGAATTCCGGTTGTTGGCAGAAGCCTGTGGGATACCATCGAATGCAGCAGAACATATGCTGAAAAAAATATGTTCTAAGAAAGATAAATTTCTGAAGCAAATAGAGGAAGCATATCTGTCTGAGGAGCAGAAGGAAAACGTAAAGGAACTTATTTCAGAAAGGATTGAAATTTTGCAGTAAGTGGAGGAAACTGTCTGGCATGTTGGCAGAAAGCTGATGTGACAGAGATTTTTTATGAAGTTCTTTCGCTTGACATCTTCCGGTAGAGTATGCACAATAAAGATATTACAGATTTGTCGGGCAGAAATAAGTTATAAAAATAATGGGGTGACAAACATGCAGAACATTCTCATCGTAGTAGACATGCAAAATGATTTTATTGACGGCACACTTGGCACGAAGGAGGCTGTGGCCATTGTTCCGAAGGTGGAGGAGAAGATCCGAAATTTTGACGGAAAAGTATTCTTCACGAGAGATACCCATGAGACATATTATCTGGAAACACAGGAGGGGAAAAATCTTCCGGTTCCTCATTGTATCCGGGGGACAGATGGCTGGCAGATTCGGAAAGAACTGGATGTTCTGAGAAAAACAGAGCCAATTGATAAAGAAACTTTCGGTTCTACAGATCTTGCAGGGGAGCTGGTTACGATTAATGAGGATGAAGAAATTGGAAGCATTACCCTGGTAGGACTTTGTACAGATATCTGTGTGATTTCCAATGCACTTCTGATCAAGGCTTCTCTTCCTGAAGTTCCGATTTGTGTAGATGCCGCATGCTGTGCAGGCGTTACACCGGAGAGTCATGAGAATGCACTGAAAGCCATGGAGATGTGCCAGATCAAAATTTTCCGGTAAAAAAGACAGGATAATAAAAATAAAGAGAAAAGTCAAGACCACCCGCTTAGCGGGTGGCTTGCTCTGTCCCTATAAGGGACTATTCCC
>NZ_QUGY01000014.1:0-101641 GCF_003479245.1 Ruminococcus sp. AF17-12 | reverse complement strand
TTGTGTTCATATTTGTATTATACTATGGTTTATCAGTTAATACAATTACTATTTTGTCCATCTTCAATTACTTGCATAAATTACGATCAGAGTAATCACTACCGTAATAACAATACTGTTTAAAAGAAACGGATAAAATTAAAGTGTGCGTTCATATTGATGTAGTTATCAATGATGAATTTCTGCGGAAGGAGATGATGCTCCAGAGCCATGATCTCCTGATTTTCCTTAAAGGATGAAGCTTCTGATCCGCCAGCACTGGCAAAGCTCCGGGATTTCCGTTACAAACCCTCCCGATACACGCTGTTGATCGTAGCCTGGGCGTGCTCCAGCTCTTTCTTCCGGACGATGGCTTCCCTGTCACTTAAGATCGCCAGCATCTCATCGATCACATCCTCCACTCTGGGACTTGTCACCCTGTATAAATACCCCAGCATCCGTGTAGCTGTGTAATCGGTATTCATATGTTTATAGGCGATTTCCCGGCACAGCTCATCGGGATAGCCCTTATCCTGAAGCGCTCTGTAAAGCTCATCTGTTCTTGTATCTGCCATATGCTCCTGAGATTCCTTTCCTGTTTTTATTATAATTTCGCCAAGCGGATATTCGCGATCCGCTTTCGCTGGTTCCATCCATATTCAGTACAATAAATCGAACATTTCCCTTCCACTCTTCTGCATGATCACAAACGCAACCGCTTCACGATTTATCATCCTCATCCATGCCAGTTTCTTTACCAGCCTTATATATCCCCCGGATCCCCAGGATCAATGTCACGAAAATCCCTGTGATCAGTATCCACACCGGCCACATAGGTGCCGTTCCCAGATTCCCGCTGATCCCGGCATAAAGACATACTCCAATGGATAACAGCTTGATCACAGACATCATTTTTGACGCAATCTCAAAGATATGCTCTCTGTTTTCCTCTGTCACCTCAACTGGATAGTTCCACCACTGTGGAAATCTCTGACAGAACATCAGAAGTGCCAGGATCAGCAGCCCCAAAATCGGCTCCAGAAGAAGGCTGCCCTTCTTTCCATACCGGTCCGGGATCCCATGCGCATTAAAATGGATCGGCACCCTCTCCGGCAGATTTCCCCAGGTGGCCACAAGATACATCACGTACCCAAGGATCATCAAAAAGCAGAGCACATCTGTAATATTCCGCAGTTTTTTCTCAGACATTATCCATCCCCCTTTCATTGCAAAATAAACCCGTCTGTAAATCGAATACTCTCTTTTCTGTATTTTACACACAAATTACCTGCTTGTAAAAGTATTTTGCAAAAAATTACCTTACATAACAATATCTGTTAAGCACTAACGATTGCATACGAAATTTTTATATGATAAAATAGACATGTTGTCCAAAAACATATTTAAGAAAGGGAAAGAAATATGTTAGAAAAAATCTTCAAGCTGTCCGCAAATAAAACGGACGCCAAAACAGAGGTTCTGGCAGGTATCACCACCTTCATGACAATGGCCTATATCCTGGCAGTTAACCCGAACATCCTGTCCGCAACCGGCATGGATTCCGGAGCTGTATTCACAGCTACCGCACTGGCAGCCTTCCTGGGAACGTTGCTGATGGCGATCTTCGCCAACTACCCGTTCGCACTGGCACCCGGAATGGGTCTGAACGCATACTTTGCCTATACAGTTGTTATCGGTATGGGATACAGCTGGCAGTATGCACTGACCGCAGTTTTTGCAGAAGGTATCGTATTTATCGTTCTTTCACTTACCAATGTACGTGAAGCGATCTTCAATGCGATCCCTCTGAACCTGAAATCCGCAGTCAGCGTTGGTATCGGTCTTTTCATCGCATTTGTAGGATTACAGAATGCCAATATCGTGATCGGCGGCTCCACTCTGCTGCAGCTTTTCTCTGTAGATGGCTACAACGCAGCCAAGGGTGTGGAGGCTTCCTTCAACAACGTTGGGATCACCGTTATCCTGGCTCTGATCGGTATCATCGTAACTGGAATCCTGGTTGTTAAGAATGTAAAGGGAAACATCCTCTGGGGTATCCTGATCACATGGGGACTTGGAATCATCTGTCAGTTCGCCGGACTTTATGTTCCGAACCCGGAGATCGGCTTCTACAGCCTGCTCCCGGATTTCAGCAACGGACTCTCTATCCCGAGTCTTGCTCCGATCTTTGCGAAGCTGCAGTTTGACGGAGTTTTCTCACTGGATTTCCTTGTTATCCTGTTTGCATTTTTATTTGTAGATCTTTTTGATACTCTTGGAACTCTCGTTGGTGTCTCTTCTAAAGCAGGCATGCTGGATGAAAATGGCAAGCTTCCTAACATCAAGGGCGCACTTCTTGCAGATGCAGTTGCAACAACTGCCGGTGCAGTTCTTGGTACATCCACAACCACTACCTTCGTAGAAAGTGCTTCCGGTGTATCCGAAGGCGGAAGAACCGGACTTACCGCAGTGACAACTGCCATCTTATTTGGCCTGTCCCTGTTCCTGTCTCCGATCTTCCTGGCAATCCCGTCCTTTGCCACAGCTCCGGCTCTGGTGATCGTCGGTCTGTACATGCTCAGCAATGTTATCAGCATTGATTTCAGCGATATGTCCGAGGCGATCCCATGTTATGTATGTATCATCGCAATGCCGTTCTTCTACAGCATTTCCGAAGGTATCTCCATGGGAATTATCACATACGTAGCCATCAACCTGATCACAGGTAAGGCAAAAGAAAAGAAGATCAGCGCTCTGATGTATGTACTGGCAGTGCTGTTTATCCTGAAATATATTTTCCTGTAAAATATGGCAAAAAAATTCCCGGGAGTTTTGTCCCGGGAGTTTTTTTATTCCAGCAAAATATTCTTATTTCTTCGGCTGATACCGCATATTCGATACATTATAAACCGTAATAAACGCTTTCGGGTCCTCCTGGTTTATAAACTTCATCAGCTTCTGATATTCACCTTTATCTACGATGGTGATGATCTCACGGCGTTTTTCCATGTTGTAGGCTCCGATGGCCTCATAGATCGTGGCTCCGCTGTGCAGGTCATGAATGATAAACTGCCTCAGCTCCTCTTCCTTTTTCGTGATGATGCAGACACGCCGCTTGATATTATTGTCAAAAATAAAATGATCCAGAACGATTCCGTTAAAATACGTTCCCAGAATACTTAAGACCACCGTCTTTTTATCATACACAAGCGCCGCGGAAAGTGCCACGCACATACCGGAAAGAGACATGGCTTTTCCAAGTTCCATGTGGAGATACTTATTCATGATCTTCGCCACGATATCCAGTCCGCCTGAGGATGCATTCCGGTTAAAAAGAATGCTAAGTCCCACACTCACTACCAGAATATAACACAGAACATCCAGTTCCTGGCTATCTGTCATGGAACCGAAATTTGGAAAAATGATCTCAAACAATCCCAGAAACAACGGCAGCATTACACTGGTATAAACCGTCTTAACTCCAAACTCTCTTCCACAGGTAAAAAATCCAATGATCAGCAATACCACATTCAGGATCATGGTAATCGCCGACAGCTGCAGCGGCACAAAGTTGGAAAGCACGATTCCAAGACCGGAAATACTGCTGACCGACGTATGGCTTGGCACCAGGAAAAAATATACCGCTGCTGCGATGATCGCCACTGCTACGGTGAGAATCACGGTTTCCTTAACGATATCCGCATAATTCAGTTTCTTTTTCATGATTTCAGATACTCTTCCCATTCTTTTTCTTTAGCGCCCACCAGCACCTTGTCTTTCCCAACAAGGATTGGTCGTTTCACAAGCATCCCGTCTGTTGCAAGAAGCGCAAGCTGCTCTTCCTCACTCATCTCCGGAAGTTTATCTTTCAGTTTCATCTCTTTATAAATATTTCCACTGGTATTGAAGAAACGCTTCAGCGGAAGACCGCTTTTTTCCCACCAGGCTTTCAGTTCCTCTGCAGTTGGATTGTCCGTCTTAATATCACGCAAAGTATATTCTGCGCCACTCTCATCCAGCCATTTCTGAGCCTTTTTGCAGGTACTGCATTTTGGATAGCATACAAATAACATCTTATGTCCCCCTGTTCTTCGGCAGTAAATACGTAAATTCACTGCTGTCTTTTTTTTTGCCTACAGCACAGAATTTTTATAGAACTTTTTCACTGTACTGTCCAGGTTTTATTTTAACATAGACGATGCGGTATTTCTATCCTCTTGTTCCGACCATATCAGCTTCGATTCCTGTTTCATCTCATCCACAATTTTCTCCGCTGCATCCAGATCTCCCTTTGCTTCCAGCTCTGTTAATTCCAGACTCTTCTTTCCGGCCTCCTCACTCATATAATAAACCTCTGTTACCGTTTCCGGGATGCTATCATCTTCCGGTGATACTTCCTCTGTCTTTTTGGAAAAATCCTGAAGCAGCATGTCATCGCCTTTCAGTTCCAGAGTTCCTGCATATGGCGCGTCAATGGCGTAGACGAACTCTGTTTTTCCATCTTCCGTGTACTGTACTTTCATTCGGTTGATGAGATTATTGGAAGAATACAATCTATTATTTTTTACGTACATTCCGCTATTTTCCAGGGTCATGTATTTTTCGTTGAAATACCAGTGATTGTAGCCTGCTGCCGCAGCGATGAGTGTCAGGATAACTGCCACTGCTGCTGTCAGCACTCTGCGTATTATTAATTTTCTCCGGATTTTTTTCAGTGCGGCTACGCTTCCGGTATTTGCATTACTTTCAGTATTTTCCGTCCCACCAGTTCCACATCCTGCTACAGAAGCTACAGATGATCTTATCCGGGCCTGCTCTTTTCCCTGCTCTTCTTTCATGATCTCCAACATTTTTCTGCATTCCTGACAGGTTCCCATATGTTCTTCCACCAGCGCCCGACTGTCTTCGCTTAATATCCCATCTATATAAGATGGCATCAGATCCTGTATTACGTCACATGTAATCTTCATATTCCAGCTCCTCTCTGATCTTTACTCTTGCACGGTAATAAGTCACCCGCGCCCAGTTTTCACTTTTTCCAAAAAGCATTCCGATCTCACTAAACTTAAGCTCTCCGAATGTCCGCAGGGAAAAAACTTCTTTATACGGTTCCGAAAGGCCATGCAAAACTTTGTGGATCTCCATAGCCTGACTCCGCTGTGCCAGCTTTTCCTCCAGAAGCTCTCCGCCAGCGCTTTCTATTTTTTCCAGCTTCTCATCCCCGAGAAGTTGCTTCTTCTGTTTTTTCAGATGATCGTACAACGTATTCTTTGCAATCTGGCAAAGCCACACACGCACATCACAGTCACCCCGGAACTGATCTATCTTTTCCAGAGCTTTAAAAAATGTCTCCTGTGTCACTTCCTCAGCCAGCGATCCATCCTGTGAGATAGAACGGATATACCGATATACAATGTCAAAATATGTCCGGTAAAGTTCCTCTATGTTCATCGGTTTTTCTCTTTCCTCCCTTCTCACTTATAAGACGCACTGATCTCAAAAATGTTACAGAAAATTTTTCAAAATTTCGTCCGATATTTTTATTCCGGCGTTTCTTTTAGCACAAACGAAATGCCCGGTATAAAAATACCGGGCACAGCATTATCAGAATTTTCTTCTGACCTCCTCTTACACTCTGCTGCATACCTTCACATCGTTCCATGCTTTTCATAATATTTCTTTTTTTCCGCATACATAAGATCATCTGCTCTTCTCAGCATTGTCTCAAGCTCCGAAGAGCTTTCCTCCCAGACAACGCCAACAGAAACACTGATCCTTTTAGCAGCAATGCTGTCACAGATATCCCGAACCTTACTCCGAAAAATCTTCTCATCCATATCAAAACAGATGAGTACAAATTCATCGCCACCTACCCGGTAAGCATTTTCCGGCAGAATCGCAAGCATGGAACGCGCTGTATTTATGATCAGCCTGTCTCCGGCCTCATGTCCGTAAAGATCATTCACCCGTTTCAGACCATTGATATCAATATATGCTACGCCTGTTTTTATCACTGTTTTTGCCTGCATGCCTTCCAAAACCTGAATATACCTGTTCCTGTTATACAAGGTCGTCAGCATATCACGGTAGCTCATGTACTGCAGACACGCCTTACGCTCCTTGGCTTTCAGGCTGTCCGTTAAAAAGTACTGTATGGATGACAGCAGCGTATGATCCTCATAATGCAGTCTCGGATTATCTACCCCGAGAAATCCTATGATCTTTCCGTCACTGTTTAAAGGAACGGCCAGCAGCCTGGTAATGTCCTGCATCTTCAGAGTCTCATAATACGGCTGCCCCTGCTCCTCCTCAATATCCGGAATATAATACAGGCCATTTTTCCGAAAGCTGTCCATCCAGATATCCAGCATTTCCATGGGAACCTCCTGAAGATTATCCTTCTCAGCAGTCACTCCGTTCATGGCATACTCATAGGTATTTGTACAGACATTCCTCTTTTCATCGATCTGAACAATATAACTGCGATCTCCGTCAAAATACCCACTGATAATACGCAGCAGATTGGAGATCGCCGCATCTTCATCTTCTCCTGATATCAACTCAGCAATGCATTTATTCAGTATCGTTGCGATCTCAAGTCTTTCCTTTATCTTGCCCTCTCTGCTTATCAGCTGATACATTTCCTGATTCAGCTCCGTCATCGTCACGATAAACATAATGATCATGGAAATACCAACAGAAAAATCGATCAGCGACATTCCATACCTGAATGCCTGCACAGCTGCCGCCACTGCCGGAAGTACAATGCATGACAGCATAGAGAACAGGAGCTTCCTGCTGACTCTCTTTTTGTACTGGAGCAGAAGCGTAAGATCAATGAGCAAGCCTGCTGCCGAAAGAAGAATTGACATAATATATAACGGTGCCCGATGATAACAATTATCCCCATCTATGTAATAATACCAGTGAGTAAACTGCGAGATCACCACAAAAGCAACCTCTGCGGCAGCAATAACATATCCGGCTTTTACTCTTTTTAATGTTCTCCGCTCCCTCTTCGAAAACAGATAAACACACACATAAATGTGAAAACACAGCAGGACTACGTCACTTAAAAGGAATACGAGAAAACTCGAGATACGGACCATCACACTGCCCGGAACTCCGGGATATCCGCTGAAAATATGCGCCATGGCATCCATCAGCAATAACAGGGAAGCAAAACTCTCCATCAGGATAAGATACCAACGCTTTTCCCTGTCATAATTACTGCTCAGAAATATACATAATGCAGCTATGGCACAAAATACACATCCCCATATAAGTATCGCTACCTGCAGTACTTTTTCATCCGGCATAAAAAACACTCCTCACATTCGTCACTTACAATAAGTATTACACTTTACCGTGTAAAAGTCAACCTTCCAAAAAAATCCCGGAGTACATTGTCATACTCCAGGATTTTGTCGTCAACCGGATAAAAGCAACCGCATTCGCTACATAATTCTACACCAGATAACTGCTTCGCAGTTGATTCAGTTAAAGCTCTTCCCCGCAAGATTCAATCACTTTTTTGTACCAGTAAAAAGAATCTTTGCGGATTCTGGAAAAGTCTCCGGTCCCGTCATCATTTTTATTTACATAGATAAGCCCATAACGCTTCTTGAATTCTCCAGTGGAGGCACTGACAAGATCTGTACAGCCCCAGCAGGTGTAGCCGATCAGATCTACTCCGTCATGGATTGCTTCCTTCATCTGCTCTATATGGCGGCGCATATATTCAATACGGTAATCATCGTGAATCTTTCCATCCTCTGTCAGCTGATCCACCGCCCCAAGACCATTTTCCACGATCATGATCGGAATCTGATAGCGGTCATAGATCTGGTTCAGAACATAGCGAAGACCAGTTGCATCAATCTGCCAGCCCCAGTCGGAAGCTTTCAGATATGGATTTTTCAGATTGTCACTTCCATTTCCGGCCGTTTTCTCTCCGTCCTTTGTCACGCTGACACAGCTACTGGAATAATAGCTGATGGTGAAAAAGTCCACCGTACCCTTCTTGAGGATCTCTTTATCCTCCTGAAGAATCTCCAGCTGGATTCCGTGCTCCTCAAAGTATCTCGCTGCAAATCCCGGATAATATCCTCTTACATGAACATCACCGGCAATGGAATTGTGGATCTGCCCAAACTGCTGTGCATATAAGATATCATCCGGATGGCAAGTATATGGATAACCATTGTGATAAGCAAGCATACAGCCAAGCATAAACTCCGGATCGATCTCATGAGCCATGGAAACTGCAAGTGCACTTGCTACCAGCTGGTGATGCATTGCCTGATAACGGCTCTGCTCACATACATCCTTCGGGTCCAGCATTCCTGCACAGAATACCGCACCAAAGTCCTGCGTCAGCATATTGATCTCATTAAAAGTCAGCCAGTATTTTACCTTACCTTTATATCTCTCAAATAAAACCTTTGCAAATCGAAGATAGAAATCGATCATCTTACGATTTTTCCATCCGCCATACTCCAGAGAAAGATGAAGGGGATTCTCATAATGAGAGATCGTTATCAGCGGCTCAATGTTATATTTTCTCAGTTCGTCGATCACATTGTCGTAGAACTTAAGGCCTTCCTCATTTGGAGTTTCCTCATCCCCATTTGGGAACACTCTGGACCAAGAAATAGAAAAACGATATACCTTAAATCCCATCTCTGCAAAAAGAGCAATATCCTCTTTCCAGTGATGATAAAAATCAGTCGCCTGGTGATTGGGATAAAATTCTTCCGGTAACGGTGCCGGCGGTGTAAGACGACGTTCCTTATCCACACTTCCTCCTGTCAGGACATCTGCAATGGACGGGCCTCTGCCATCCTCATCCCAACCGCCTTCATACTGGTTTGCAGCGGTTGCTCCGCCCCAGAGAAAGTTTTCCGGCATACGGTTATAATTTTTCATATTTTAATTTTCTCCTTTTTATAAACATCAGGCGGATCTGTTATCTCCGCCTGATGTTTCGTTGTTATTCTTATACAATAGTCAGGAATTTATCTCCTGCATTTACAGCTGCATCTTCTTTTTCCATGCATACTGCTTTGATATAATCAGAAATATTGGTCACAACAACCGGTGTGATCAGATCATATCCTTCTTTCTTAATGGCATCCATATCGAATTCCACAAGAAGCTTTCCTTTTTTTACCTTATCTCCATCAGAAACATGGGATTTAAAATATTTACCATTTAAATTTACAGTATCAAGTCCGATGTGGATCAGAATTTCTGCTCCACTTTCTGTCACAAACATGATTCCATGTTTGCTGTCCATGATATTTGCCACCGTACCATCTGCCGGTGCATAAACCTTTCCTTCTGATGGAACGATTGCTGCTCCGTCACCTAAAACCTTATCAGCAAAAGTTTTATCCGGAACATCGGAAAGTGCTTTTACAGTTCCTGCTACCGGTGCACAAAGCTCGATCTTCTCTACAAGCGGAGCGTTCTGCTGTGCCGGCTGTTTTTCTGTATCTGTGTTCTGTACTTCATCCTCTGTCTCAGCCTTTACATCCTCAAATCCGAAGATAAGCGTAAGAACAAAAGCAGCTACAAAAGATACCACGATCATAATGATTCCATAAAGCAGATTGCTTAATCCCTTCTCACCGATAAACGCCGGGATCGCCATGATACAATTCTGTGCAATGTAAAGAGAAACCTGAAGAAGTCCTCCTACGATACCACCGATTCCGGCTGCTATGGAAGCTGCTACAACCGGTCTTTTCAGTTTCAGTGTAACACCATACAGAGCAGGCTCTGTGATACCCATAAGAGCGGAGACACCGGCTGCACTTGCCAGCTGTTTCATGTTGCTGTCCTTGGATCTTACAGCTACTGCAAGAGAAGCTCCGGACTGTGCAAGGTTAGAGCATACCTGAGATACAAAGATCAGTGTATCGGTACCACCGGTTGCAATGGCATTCAGTCCGATTGGTGTCAGCGCATGGTGCATACCGGTCATAACGATGAACGGGAAGGTTGCTGCAAGGATACCTACAATAATGAAACCAAGTTTTACGGACAGGAAGTTGATGGCTACCGCAAGTCCGTTACCAATAATTGTTCCGAGCGGTCCAACTACGATCAGGGCGATCGGTGCACTGATCAGAATTACCAGTGTCGGGTTCAGGATCAGTTTTACCATTTTCGGTGTGATCTTATCAACCAGAATCTCAATATAATGTGTGATCCATACCATCAGGATAACCGGAATAACGGAATAAGAATAAGTTGCTTTTGTGATCGGCAGACCAAACAGTGTGATGGCCGCATCACCAGCTACCATAGTTACAAAGGTAGGGCTTAAGTAAACACCGGCAATAAACAGCGCCAGTGACTGGTTCACGCGGAAAACCTTGGCAGCATTTGCTGCGATCAGGAACGGCATGAAGTAGAAAGTAACATCTCCGATAAAACTGATCACCTGGTAGGTACTGCTTGTTTCTGATACCAGATGAAAAGTTGTCAGCAGAGTAAGTACAACTTTGATCATACCGGCTGCAGTCAGGGCAGGGATCATCGGGGTCATACATCCGGTGATGGCATCGATAACTTTTGAAACAACACTCTTTGAGCTGTCAGAGTTCGCTGCCGGTGCATCATCGGTAGGAACACCTTTGTCCTCCAATGCCTTGTAAACAGCGTTCACTTCATTTCCTGCGATAACCTGGAACTGATCTTCATGCCAGTTAACGCCGGAGATCTCAGAAAGCTTTAAGATCTCTTTCTCGTTGATCTTCGATCTGTCTTTCACATAGAAACGAAGCCTTGTCATGCAGTGGAACAGACGGGTGATATTCTCTTTTCCGCCCAGTGCTGCAATCAGTGTGTCTGCAGTTTTTGCATAGTCCTTTTTCATTTGGGGACCTCCTTTAATAATAAATATTGAAATTTATATTAAAGGTCTTGCCTGAAAAGATACGCACATGGCACGTATTTCAGTAACAATCCATTAACACCTAACTTTATAAAACAATTTCTTTTCACAGATTTTTCAAACGTTTATGGTCTTCTGTGATCTTCTGGATATGAATCGTCAGATACAGCATTTCGTCCTCAGTCATAGCGTATTTATATTCCTCTTCCATCATAAGATAGATCATTTTTACACAGCCGTAAGCTTCTCTGTACTGCTCCTTGATGATCTTGAAAAGCTCCTGATTCTCATCATAGTGAAGCTCTTTATGAAGGAATCTCTGGGCAAAATATTTCAGATGCGTGAGAAACCGCTGATAATACAGATTATCCTCCTGAAATTCCATATTGTCATAATACTTCTCCACGATGTCCAGGATCTGATGTACGATAATGGAAATCTGATAGCTGTCCGTCTTGCCGCCATCTTCCGCATTCACAAAATGCAATGCAAAAAATCCTGCTTCATCTGCAGAAAGATCTACCTCGAACATCTCATTTACCTTTTTCAGTAATTCCAAGCCGATCTCATATTCCTTATGATAAAGCTGCTTGATATCCAGAAGCAGCATATTCTGAAGGCGGATCCCGTTTTCAAGTCTGGAGATCGCACCCATGATATGGTCGCTAAGGGAAAAATAAATACTGTCATTTAATTTCATCCCCTCTTTTTCCTTCACTTCATTTACAAAAGCTTCCACAAAATCCAGATATTTTTCCGGAATAGCAGTCAGATAACCCTGTATCTCCTTGCTGATCTGGGCATTTTCCGCAGTAAAGATCTTCTCGATCCTGGACTCCTCCACTTGCTGTCCTTTCTTTTTCTGAAAGGCAATTCCGCAGCCCTTTACAATAACTTCATGTCCCTGTCCATCCCTGGACAGTATCAGATTATTATTCAAAATCTTATGGATAACCATAGTCCTGTTCCCCCGCTGCCAAACAAATAAAAAAAGACCATTACAGTATATAGAAAACCTATTCCTATACTACTATAAGGTCTTGCCTGACGATAAATAAATATTTCAGTAACAATCCTTCTGATTCGTAACTATTTAATAACTGTACGTAATAGTATCAGAAAAAGTATATGTTGTCTATCTGGAATATTTAATAAAATATTTATAATATTTTTGTGAACTTTGACAAAATCCCCTGATGATCCTGCCATACGGATCAACGGGGGATTTTCTGTTCAGCTTTTTATTCTTCAAATCTCTTTTCCCTTTGTCGCAACGGCATGTACAACAAACGGTACAAACAATGTAATAAACGCCGCATATCCAAGGTATGCATATCCCTTCTTAACAACTGTCATCAGACCAAACTGTGCGATGGCAAATGCCAGGAATGTAAAGATTGCTGTAAAAACTGCATTTCTTCCAAGGTGTCCCTGCGCTTTTTTTGCCGGGCTGTCCATACGACGCTCCACTGCATTTACGCAGCGGGTCACAATACCGGAGATCATATTTACTGCTGTGGAAATAGCTCCAAGGATGATCAGCAGAGAAATGATCGGTGTCAGAATTCCGGCGCCTACACCGTTCTGGACCAGTACCAGCATCGGTACCGATGCAGATGCCAGTTCACTTACATATGCAATGGCAAGAAGTCCGAGGATGGAAAGCTCCATTGCACAGAAGTTGCATACAAACATCCAGATCGCTGCTTTGTTGATCTGTTTTTCGTCCGTTACATCCTCCATGTGCTGGTACATAACAGAAACAGATGCCAGCTGGAAGAAGAAATAAAGGACTGCTGAATAGAGAGCCGGTCCAAAGGCTCCGCTCTCGGAGGAAAGTACAGTCATTTCTCCGGAGGACATAGTATGGATGGAAGCTGTGATATCTCCCCACTGTGCAATGATATTCGGAACAAGTACCAGTACAAGACCGATGATGATCAGCACACTTAATGTAGAAGCACATTTTCTTACGACATTGGTTCCGAAAAGCGCGATCACAAAGATAAATGCTGCAATGATCAGTGTACAGAGCCAGTATGGGATCCCGAACAGTGTCTGCAGTGTGGAACCGCCGGTTGCAAAGGCTGCTGCTGATGCAGTTCCGATCATGATCAGGTAACAGATCTCATAGAGATTGGACATAACCGGTTTCGTTTTTCCGTAAAGACTGTCGGAAAAGCTTCTGTAATCGTAGGTTTTGTGTTTATAAGCATAGCGCATTCCATACCAGAAAAACAGTGCATACAATCCCTGTGTCACTGCCGGCAGGATCAGACACCAGATACCGTAGTTGATAAAGTACTGATAAATCTGCGCTCCTGATGCGAATCCGCCTCCGAACTGTGTGGTAAATGCGACGAACGCAAGTCCCATAGCCAGAGGCATTTTACTTTGTAATGATTTATTCTGACTCATCTCTCTTTCCCCCATTTTTTATTTATTATATTCGATGACTTTTCCCGGATTCAGGATCAGTTTATCATCGAAAGCCAGCTTGATGGCTTTATAAAGAGCGATCATTCTCGGGCCAGCAAACTCTTCCAGGAATTCCAGACGTCCGTTTCCGATACCATGCTCACCGGAAAGCTGGCCGCCCAGTTCTTTGGACAGTGCATACAGCTCTACCAGGCTTGCGTGGGTGGCTTCTTTCCACTCCTGGTCGCTCATTTCCGGTCCACGGAGCATCTCTGTATGGATGTTACCGTCTCCGCAGTGTCCGCAAGGCTCTACACGGATTCCGTGTGCGCTTGCAATCTTTTTGGCTGCTTTTACATACTCTGCGATCCTTGCTCGTGGAACAACTACGTCACACTCTTCCTGTGCGACAGAATCGGCTTTCATTCCTTCCAGGATTCCGCCTCGGACACTCCATACAGCACCTGCACGCTCCGGCGTTCCTGCGATACAGCAGTCCAGAGCTCCGTTTGCCAGAGCTGCTTCCGCTGCTGCCTCTACTGCGCTGTCAAGTTCCTGCTTACTGGAAGCATCATACATAACGATCAGCACTGCTTCTCCCTGTTTTACCGGGAACATTTTGTTCAGATTGCGTTCTACGATATCGATCAGTTCTCTTTCCAGAAACTCGATGGCTGTTGGCACAAACGGCAGCTCCAGAACCTTCGGAACCATGTCTGCACATTCCTCAAGACTCCTGAACGGCATTACAAGGGTACAGGTACAGGTCGGTGCGGGAAGAAGCTTCAGCGTTACCTGAGTCAGAATACATAAAGTTCCCTCCGAGCCGATCACCAGATCTTTTACATCATATCCCGTTGTGTTCTTCACAACGTTGGATGAAAAATTCATGATGGAACCATCCGGCATAACTGCCTCGATACAGCGGACAAAATCCCTGGTCAGTCCATATCGTACCGCCTTCATACCACCGGCATTTGTGATAACATTACCGCCGATGGAAGCTGTTTTTTCGCCCGGATCCGGCGGATAAAAAAGTCCTCCTGCTGCAGCGGCTGCCTGGATATCAATGAGCAGTGCTCCCGGCTCCGCTGTGATGGTCTGATTCTTTCTGTCGATCGGAAAGATCTTGTTCATGCGCATCACAGAAAGCATGATCCCACCATATTTACAGGTTGCTCCGCCTGCAAGTCCGGTTCCTGCGCCACGGCATACCACCGGGATATTTTCTTTATATGCGTAAGCCATGATGGCTGAGATCTCTTCTTTATTTAAAACCTCCACATAAAGCTCCGGAGGAAAAACTCCGTACTCCGGCATCTCATCACGATAATATTCTTTTGCGATCTCATCGCCGACCCATACACGATCTGAAGCAGTCACAGAACGGATGTAGTCAAAATCTTCTGAAGTCATTTTTTTATAGGGATATGCCATGACTTAATCCTCCTTCCGATTCTTTATCAGCTCTGTCAGCTCCGGTACAACCTGATACAGATCATCCACGATGCAGTAATCTGCAACATTAAAGATCTGTGCCTCCGGATCATTGTTGATCGCTACGATACAGTCAGATCCTGTCATGCAGGAAGTAAACTGGATGGCACCGGATACGCCGCAGGTGATGATCAGCTTCGGACGGACAGTTCTTCCGGAAAGTCCGATCTGATGTGCAACATCTCCGAATCCGTTTTCTACCATAGGACGGGTGAAGGCAAGCTGTCCGCCAAGGGCATCTGCCAGTTCCCGGCACATTTCCACATCCTTTTCATTTCGGACACCACGGCCTGCTACTACCAGAACATCCTCTTCCTCAAGGCTCTTTACCTTATCAATGATCCTGGATGACAGAATCTTGATCCTGGAATCTGCCATTTTTTCATTTACCGGACATACAACCACCTGACCATGCGGATTTTTTACTTTTTCTGCCTTGTCCATAACCTTATAACGGACCGTGGCAAACTGTGGTCTTGATTTGGTGATGCCGATCTGAGCCATGATATTTCCGCCGAAAGCCGGTCTGATCTGGATCATATCGGTGTTGGAACGGATATCCAATGTAGTACAGTCTGCAGTCAGTCCCGTATGGAATCTGGTGGAAAGCCTCGGCGCAAGGGAACGTCCCAACGCAGTAGCTCCGATCAGCACAGAGCTTGGCTTGTTTGCTGCGATACAGTCTGCAACTGCATCTGTGTAACAATCTGCGCGGAAGCCTTCAAAGCCTTCATGCTCATATACGTACACATTGTCTACGCCATATGGAAGAAGCTTTTCCGCATTTTCTTTTGTTCCTTTTCCTCCGACGATCACACAGTTAACCTGATAACCGACTTTGACCGCCATCTTTCTCGCTTCTCCAATCAACTCAAAGGTAACCGGATGGATCTCTCCTCTCTCCTGCTCCACATAGATAAGAAAGTTTTTCCATTTATCCTTGTCAAAGGATTTTGCCTTCTGCTCAAACCGGATGGCTTTCTCCGGGCAGTTACGAACGCAAAGCCCACACATACGACAGGCATCGCCTACAACAATTCCATTTCCCTCTATGGTGAGGGCCCCAAAAGGACATTTCTCCACGCATACTCCGCAGAGTACGCATTTGTTTATATCAAATTTTAAAAATTCCATGTTCCGCTTCCCCCTATATGATCTTCTTTCCGGTCAGGAGAGCCACAAGCTTGTCTGCCTTTTCCTTTGCAGTTCCTTCCAGATAAACCTGTTTTTCACTTTCCTCCGGCGCAAACATTTTTTCCACAGAGGTGGGGGAACCGATCAGTCCGTAACGGCTCAGATCCTGATCCGGCATATCTTCAAAGCTTAAGATCCGTACCGGACGGTCTGCAGTTGCCTTCTTTAATAAATAGGATGGCAGACGTGGCACGCAGGTATCCTTGTCAATGGTTAAAAGACATGGATACGGGATCTCAGAAACCTGAGAAACACTGACAAGATCCTGACGGACCTGAATGCTTTTTTCATTGACGTCCATGATCTCAGCTACCCATGCAGCATGTGGGATGGTCAGATGCTCTGCAATGGCCGGACCAACCTGGGCTGTGTCACCATCTGTGGTCTGTCTTCCGCAGATGATCAGATCTGCACCGCCGATCACCTGGATTCCCTGTGCTAACGCATAAGAGGTTGCCAGAACATCCGCTCCCGCAAATTTTCGGTCTGAAAGGATTACGCCCTCATCAGCACCCATGGTATAAGCATCCCGGATCATCTCTTCCGCCTGAGGCGGTCCCATAGTAAGAACGGTTACAGTTCCGCCTGTTTTTTCCCGGATCGCAAGGGCTGTTTCCAGTGCAAACAGATCATATGGATTAGTCCTTGTCTCACCGGACATTCGTTTCATGGCACCGGTTTCCGGATCGATATCAACCTTGGAAGTTGCCGGTACCTGCTTCATACATACAACGATCTTCATTTTCTATCTTCTTTCCTGTATTTTCACTTTTATTTTTTGCTTTAAAACGTTAAACATCTGTATAAGTATAGCATTAACGTGGTGTAAAGTCGAGAGGGTTTTGGTGATTTTCACAAAAAAATATATAATTCGAGCAATTTTGTGGGCGGATATAGCTAAATCCAGCGGATTTTGGGCCATAAAACATTGAAATATCTGAAATGGGTGTTTATTTGCGCTCAATAATGAGATGCTTATATATAAAAAAAGTCTGAATTCCATCTTACGTTTCTTTTACGTAAGCTGAAGTTCAGACTTTTTTTCGGTTTTATTTTTCTATTAACATAAGCATCCCGCTTATCAGGCTGTTTTCTTTGTCAGAAAAGATACAAATCTCACATGACGATCCAGCTCATCCCCTATTAATCCGATCACTTTTCCCATAGTAAAAGCCGCAAGGATCGTACCGATCCCAAGTCCGTCCAGATGACCAAAGATAATGCCTGTCATAAGTCCGGTTACTGCAAGACAGGTAACATCAAAGCTGACCTTAATTTGGGAATATTTGAATTTCGTGATATCCGAAAGTTCTCTCGGAAACAGATCGGTTGGGATGATCGGCAGACCGCACCGGTTGGAAAGAGCAATTCCAAAACAGATCAGAAGATAGCTGATCACAAAATAAAGCACTCTGAATCCCATTGCCGTCGGCAGTATATTGATCTCCGATTCATAGAGATCCAGCATCTCGCTGAATGCAAATCCCACAACAAAACTGAACAAATATGGTACCACAAATTTTTTCCGCATGATCATCAGTGATAAGATCAGAAGTCCCTGAAAAATATACGTCCAGGTTCCAAGTGTAACATGTGGAAATACTTCCGAAAAAGCATAAGGCACACTTGATATCGCTGAAATGCCCGACCCGGAATAAAGCATAAGCACTACTCCCAGGCTGTTGATCAGGATCACGATTACCAGCGCCAGTTCTCCTCTGATCACCGGTAATTTTCTGTTACTTTGTAAATGACTGTCCTCCGCTGCTCCAGACATTTTAAAAAGCCTCCATTCTTTATGTGAAATATTTGATTATTTTTCTCATATAATTTAAGACTTTTTTTCAGGAAAGTCAATGAGCCGGCAACAAATGCGGATAAAATATCTACATTCGCCACCGGCTCATATATTATTTTGCATAAAAAATATTTTTTATTTCTTCAGATAAAATTCCATGTATACAGGATCGTGATCGGAATAGGAATATCCGGTATTTACATTTTCATATTTTGTACATTCCACATTATCTGAAATAATAAATCCGTCCAGCGTCACGGTATACGTCTCACCGGGTACATATTCCATATCTGCGTTGCGGGCACTGTTCCAGAGATCTTTTTTTTCATCTTCGGACAGCTGATCCAGACAAAAGGAAAAATGCTCCGGGAGTTCTGACCGCGGAAATGGGTAGGCCCAGGATTCAGGTTCTGCTTCCTCTGAATCGTCAGTATCTGCCTGCGTATCGCTGCTTTCGTTGGCTTCATCTGATTCTTTCGATTCTGCAGATTGCGTATCCGCAGCCTTCAGATCATGGTTGAAATCCCCACCGCAGATCACATAATTCCCAGCCTCATACTCTTTCTGCATATCTTCACTGAGCATCCGGATCTGGCCTTCCCGGATAGCATCGCTGTTTCCGTAAGCAGACATATGCAGTTCAAAGATCACCAGTTCTTTTCCGTTATCCACCGGCACCCTTGATCGTTTCCTTTACACTGTCCTTGCTTTTCGCCCAGGAGGATTTTTCGCCATCCATAAAGAAGCTGAAATCCGGGGTGTAGGCACCAAAACCGATATTATATGTAAGTGCGGAGTATTTTTCCCCGGTTGTAATGGCATCACCTAATGATGTGTTGTCTGAAATTGTCTCAACCTGCAGTTCCTGGTTGTCCTCGATGCGGTGGTAGCTGGCATAAAGATAGATAATGTACACCGCCAGGATCAGCACGATCGCAAGAATGATAATGCCGATCACTTTCAGGATTTTTCTTTGCTTTTGTGTTCATGGTTCACCTGCTTTCTTTATATCTGTTAATAACTCTTTTAACATATTTTTCCAATAAGCGGATAAAATCATCCGCATTCGCTGCTTGCTCATAACCGAATAACTTTTCCGCAGTTTATATAAAAAATATGTACGCCTAAGCCATTGCTTATATTTCTTCACAATTGTAGCAGTAACCCTTCCTAGTTCGGTTAATTTCCCAGATTTCTATAATTGTAACATGGTTGCATAGCCGGTGCATCAGAAAAAACAAAAAGCCCCGAAATTTTTATAATCTCGAGACTTTTTGCAATCCTGACGCACATCCTCACGCCCGTACATCCTTCTTCTTCAAGATCCACCCGGCCAGTACAAACAACACCATCAGCCACAAAACACAGCTCAGAACAAACAGTCCATAACCGCCGCTTAGCACATCCTCTTTTTTATTCGCATTCATCCCAGCCTGCATCAGACAATACGGCCAGGCCAGTGCAAAACCTTTCGATCCTGCAAACATGCCGGTAACACCTCCCACCAATCCCAGAAAGATCGGCACTGCGAAGCTTCGGATCATCATAGCAAGAACCAACTGTGCAGCAATAACAGCCAGCGCTCCCACAGCTCCTCTCAGAAGAAAAAATGGCAGTCTCATTGATGGCCAGCCTGACAGATGTGCGAAGATTTTTCCACAAAATACATACAGTACAAATACAAATATATGTGTAAGCAGAGCCAGTTTTGCCACCACCGCAAATTTCGCTATGAACAGGTCCAGCGGCTTTACCGGACTTGCCATGATCAGATTCCAATTATGCCCAAGATGTTCCAGCCGCCACAGATATGCTGCATAGGCCGCAACCATGGCTGGAAAGAAAAACATGGAATAAAACAACGTATGCTGTGTCCACAGACTGTACCATCCGTCCTTGAGGATTTCCAGATTCTGCAAATAATTGAAAGTTCCATATCCGGCAGAGATCACCGGCAGGAGAAAAAACATCGCCCAGATCGGGGACGCGTGAAGTTTCCGGTTTTCTGCTGCAATGCATCGTTTTAACATCTTCTACACCTCCTGTTTCTGCACTTTTCGCCATGCCACATAAAACAACACGGCTCCCAGCACAACGGTAAAGATCAGCAGGCCCCAGTTAAATGGCCGTGTACCATAAGTAACCATATGAGTAATTTTATCCCAGTTTGCCACTTCGTAAGCCCCCAGCGGAACAAAATATCCCCACGGCACAAAGTAACTAACAATCTGCGGCATAAATGCAGAAAACAGTCCCACCAATGCACCCACAATTCCAACGCAAAGCGCCAGCACCGGATTCCCAGATATTAATATAAGAAGAAATTCCAAGAAAAAAAGCATCAGGTTCACTGCCAGGATACACACTGTCATATAAAGAAACTGGTCTACAGGAAATACTTCCGTATATCCATGGATTTTTCCAAGAAAAACTACGCTTCCCATTTCCAGAGTTGTTATCAACAGAATCTCCAGGATTCCGAACAATGCTTTCCCCATAAATAAATTTCTGCGGCTTTGCAGCGTATAAAGCAGTTTCGTGGTATTTCCCTTAACCTCCATATCCCACAACCGGCTGGACAGCAATGACATCATGACGGGCAAAATGATCGTATTGATAACAGGAACGCTGTAAAATAATGCGCTGTATCCATTAGCCAGTTCCTCCGGACTGGACGGTGACAGGCCGCCTACCCAGATTATCATAAGCACCGGCACCAACAGACAAAGCAGAAGGTCGTGCCTGTGGCGGGCTTTCTTAAGTTCTACCTGAAATGCTTTGGTCATGTCACGCCACCTCCCCACGATCCTGCGTCAGACTGAGGAAAATTTCCTCCAGATTTTTTGTCTGGGAAGTTACTCCCACAACTCCCGCGCCACTTTGCGCCAGAACGCTGACAAGGGCTGCCAGAACCTGGTCAGAAAGAGGTGGCAGTTGTAAAACGTCTGGCTGGTGCTCTGCTGTAACTGCCTTGATTCCCTGCTTCTGCAAAATAGTGATGCTTCTTTGGACGTCAAGAACACGAAGCAGAATACCACCCCGGCTGTGCTTCTGAAGTTCCTTCAGAGAGCCTTCAAAGAGCATTTTTCCATGATGATTTAAGATTCCGATCTGTGTGACCATCTGCTCGATCTCCCCCAATAGATGACTGGAGATCATGACAGTCGCTCCCGTTCTCTCCGACATGGAAGCAATCAGACTTCGCATTTCCTGAATTCCTGCCGGATCAAGACCGTTGGTTGGTTCATCCAGGATCAGAAGTTTTGGCTTTCCAAGTAGTGCCATTGCAATACCAAGACGCTGTTTCATGCCAAGAGAATACTGACCGACTTTCCGGTTTGCATCAGAAGTCAGATCAACCACTTCCAATACCCGGTCAATGTCTTTGTGGGTGATTCCTTTCAGGTCTGCAATAATAGAGAGATTTTCCCGTGCTGTGAGATGCAGATATCCGGATGGAGACTCGATCAGGCTTCCTGTCTGTTTCAATAATGTTATACGATTTTCCTGATCCATGGTTTTTCCAAGCAACTGAACGCTTCCACTGGTAGGATGCGCCAGACCAAGAAGCATCTTCATAGTGGTAGATTTCCCTGCACCGTTCGGTCCCAGAAAGCCATACACACAGCCCTGTGGAACTGAGAGATTCAGATGGTCTACGACTATTCGGCCATTGTAACTTTTACAGAGATTGTGAGTTTCAATAACAGATTTCATAATGTTCACTCCTGTTTTTTGATTGTTTTTGTTTTTTGGAATGAATTTAGTTTATATCTGTTGCCTTAATCTCAGTTGTTGCTTAGCTTAAATTTGGCTTAAGTTTTTGTGGGATAGATAGTATTAATCATAAAGTATGTTATAGTAAAACCAGTACATATTAAAGCAACATGACTGGATATTCTCAATCTACATTCACTACGTAGTTCTTATCAGACAACCATTTTGAGCTTATCAGGAAGATTTTGTACTCCTCCTGGTATATCCGCTTGCCAATACGCAGTTTTTCTTTAACTTGCATTTTATTCCACCAGGAAAGACGAGGACCACAACAATGAACACTATATATGAAACTCAAATTTTAATCGTAGATGACAACCAAGACCTTCTCCATCTGCTCTGTGAACAGCTATCCGGCGCAGGCTACCAGCATATCCAAACTGCCACAAATTGTGCAACCGCAAAAGCTGCTTTCCTGAATGAACAGCCTCAGCTGATGATCCTGGATATCAACCTGCCGGACGGCGATGGCTTTTCCTTATTTCGAACTTTGCGGGCTAAAGCTGATACTCCGGCATTATTTCTTTCCGCCCGTGATGCAGACGCAGACCGTTTATTCGGACTTGGTCTGGGTGCAGACGATTACCTTACCAAACCATTTCTGATACAGGAGCTCCTCCTTCGTGTCCAGCATATTCTTCAGCGTTCTTACCGCACAGAACTCTCTTCCGCCCAAATGATAACGCTGAAACTTGGCGACCGAAGTGTAAATCTCAATGATGCTCTTGTTTTTTTACCGGACGGAAGCCGCACTGCGTTGACCGCCACGGAGCTTTCTCTGCTGCGTAAACTGACAGAAAACCGCGGCCATATTGTAACTTACGACGCGCTTTGCTCCGCTGTCTGGGGCGCCGATTATTATGGCTATGAAAACAGCCTTGGCGTACATATCCGACACCTGCGCCAGAAGCTGGAAGAAAACCCCAGCCAGCCTCATTATCTCATCACAGTACGTGGCATTGGCTACAAACTGGCAAAGGAGGTCTGACATGAAAACTTTTATCCGCCTGATCCGGCGCTATGTACTGACTGCTATAGCTGTTGTTCTACTGTTTTTATTTCTTGGAACCGGGATGATCGTCTGGATCAGCTGGCGGGAAGGTAGCCGTCTGCCACAACAGGAATATACCGCCAGCAAAATCGCTGATTCCATGGCGGAAAACAAGAACGGGCTTAGCTTTGGTTCTGCTCATACTCCTCAAGAGTGGATGGATGGTTACTCCTGGGCTATGGTAATTGATGATTATGGTTATGTGAAATGGAATTATCTGCTGCCTGACAAATTAAACCACCACTATACTTCCGGTGATATTGCAAGTTTCGCCCGCTGGTACCTGGATGATTATCCCGTATTCTGCTGGAAGGAAAGTTATGGACTGTTTGTGATCGGTCTTCCAAAAGGAAGTCTCTGGAAATACAGTCTTTATAATTCTCCGGAAGTCCTACGCGATATAGCCCATAACGTTCCTATGATGTTTCTGAGCTTGCTGCTTTTGGGACTGATCTTCTGTCTCTGGCTTGGATGGCGCGGGACAAAACGCTTGAAAATTGTGGCAACGGGATTAGATTCCCTTGCAGAAGGACAGACAGTACAACTGCCAACGAACGGCTTCACCGGAGAACTGGCTGAAAAATTAAACCAGACCAGTGCGCAGCTGCAAAAAAGAAATGAAATGCTTACAAGACGTGATAATACAAGAACACAGTGGATCGCAGGTGTCAGTCACGATATCCGCACACCTCTGGCCCTGATCCTTGGATGTGGAGAACAGCTGGAGCATGATGTTGCGCTCCCTGATGCCGCCCGTCAGAAAGCTGCCGATATCCGCACCCAGTGCGAAAAATTACGCAGCCTGATTGATGATCTGAACCTGACCAGCAAGCTGGAATACGGCGCACAGCCTCTCAGAAAAGAAGCTTTTGCTGCCGGTCCATTATTCCGTAATCTGATCGCACAGTTTTATGACACCCCTCTGGCTGAAAACTGCGAAATTTCTCTGGTACAGTCCGATGCTGCTGAACACGCACAACTTTCCGCAGACCGCGCCCTTCTCAGTCGCCTGCTGGAAAATCTTCTGAATAACAGCATCCGGCATAATACTGATCTTATAGAAATTTCTGGTCTTGTGGAAATTTCTGTTCACACAGAGATAGAAATAGCAGAGAATCTTTTCCGCCTGACAGTAACAGATAACGGAAAAGGCTATCCTCCGGAAGTTCTCGCAACTCTTCATTCTGACGAAACACCCGATAATACACCGCACATTCTGGGGCTCCACGTCGTAGAACAGATTGCCACAGCCCACGGTGGAAAGACCCTCTTCTGCCAGAATGTCCCTGCTGGTGCGAAAGCGGTTGTGTGGCTGCCGGTGGAATAACATCCGTTGCCGCCACCAATACCAACATTATTTCTATATATTTTTCAATCAAACAGCTCCGTATAAAACAGCTGCTTAGGACTTTTAGGTTTATCTGGTATACTCATTTTTATTATTCCTTTATCAACTAAAGGCATTATATGCGTTTGAATTGCATAAGTAACAGAACTTAAACCTAAATAATTACATATTTCTTTTCTTGTTCGCGGCGTTTTACAAAAAAGAATTAATTCCCTATTTTCTACTGATTCAGGAATATTTTTTTCTTCTCCATATTTATACAGTTTTACAATAAAACAACCTCTTTCATCTAAAAATTCAGGTTGTGGTAAATTGTACTCCTGCATCGTTCTGCGAATTGTTGGAATTCCAGAATATCGATTTTCTGTAATTTTCATCACCTCTAATTCCGAGGCAATTACTGGATTTCTGGTATCTGGTTGCACTTTTCCCAACTGATCAATTCGTATTCTTCCATACAATCCACCTGGATTTTTGATTTCAATTCTATCCTCATACATTATTAATTGTATCGGCATGCCCTCTGTATGAATACTATAATCACGGTGTACTAAAGCATTTAATATTGCTTCTCTAATTGCTGTAATTGGGTAGTCCGTTCGATCCTCACGTTTTCCTGTCAAAGGATTAATAATGGTCTTCATTCGCATATTTCTACTTACAAACTTCATTGCTCCCTCAAGCATGTCCGATATATTTCCTTCTATTCTTTGATTATCTAAAAATCTCTCTCCTTGCTCACCGATTTCTCCCATCTCTTTTCCTGGAATAACTGTTGCAATAATACATAATTGAGGAAAATAAGCTTGGGGATATGGGCTAAAATTCATTACAGAACTTAATGTAATCCCATCATTCCGTTTTATACTCATCAACTCATAAATCTCATTGTCTGGTATAACTGCCAAGCGTGCTTTTCCTTTCTTCAATAATCCAATATATTCTGCTAATAGCACCTGATCCAATGAAGCAAATGAAGCCCTCTCAATTACCCTTATATCATCCTGATATTTTTTTCTATAAGCCTCATAACTATATACTTCATATTCTGTCATAGGCTCGTCACTGTCTCCTACACGTATAAACGAGCCCTTTACTCTTCCCCTTCCACGATAAAAAACCGGTCTATCTGAAATATCTGCACCAGGTATTTCAGCAGAAACAAAATATTTTCCATTTTTTTCTGCAACTGTAAGCTGTGGTCTAACAACTGGTTCCATCTGCAAACATTGCTCATTTATTTTCTTCTGGATATCTTGCGGATCATATACTCCCACTTCTTTAAAATTTTGCTTTTCATCCACACCAAAAATAATAATTCCTCCATCATCCTGATTGGAAAAACTAGACAATGAATCATACAAATGTTTGGGGCACCCTTGTTCTGCACTTTTTATCTCTAATGTAGGAGTTTCACACTTAAATTTCTGAATCAATTCTAATTTTTCAATTAATTCTTCGTTTGTCATTTTAGTTCCTCCATTTTTTTCATATTCTAACATTATATTTAAGTTTATTCAAGGAACTCAAATATTATTCAAGAAACTAAAATAGGAACTCAAATCATTTAGGTTCCTATTATATACTTATCTGCATTTATTTTCGAATTGCATAATATATCCATGCCAAATTTTTCTTATCTACTAGGATTTCATAATACTACTTCCCCTGCCTTGCAAAACCAGACTAATGTATTGTATGGTATGCACATAGTTCTTTTCCTGTTCTCATGCTATTTACTTTCTGAAAAAAGACGCATCGCATTATCAAACTCTCCGCATTGTAAAGTATCTTTTTCAATCTCAACTTTCATTATACTTTTCATCAACCAAGAACACATCCTATTAGTTTGTGATCTTTGTTTAATTTTCTCTGTATCGAGTCCCATATCCCTTAAGCTTATGATTCTATACAATTCCTTACACAGACTGGCAACATTCAATAAATCATCAAATTTCATTGTCACCGGTACTCTATTAGAAGAATGAGTATAAAAATTCCTATCATTCACAATATCATTTATAAGTTTTTCCTTTTCCCCTACAAATTTAGTTTTAGATATTTCTATAAAACAATTGCAACCTTTATATAAATAATCTTTCACCGCTTTTCTAAATGATATACCTGAATATCCAAGCCCCTTTTCAACCAATTCTTTTTCGTCTTCATTTTCAAGTTTACTCATTAATTCTTTCTTCTTTTCTTCAAATTCTTTAATTTCTTTTTCCTCATCTGTATATGCCTGAGTATACCCTTCAATCAATTGCATTGCAGCTAAAAATTTGTTTATTGTTACAATTTTCACATCTTCATCAAGTAGAATTCTTCCATACGCTTGCTGTGCATTATATATTTTTCTATAATTAGAGAACCAATACTTCATTGCTTGCTCTAAATTTTGAAAATCTGTTATCTTATATAAACTACTCCTTTTAAAAGATATAGAATCCATCGTATCATTTTTCAATACATTTAGCTTTTCTTTCGGAAAATTACAAATTCCTATAACTTCTACCATTTTATTACTTTCAGTACAATTTAAAGAATTAACAGTAACATTTTCTCCTGCCAATACCGAAAAAAAGTCCACTATTATATATAAATTTCTTTTTATCTCCTCCATATCTATAGCTGAATTAAACTTCCATATAATATAATGTGCAAATCCAATGGAAAAAGATTCTTTTCTATATTGATATCTCGGATAAACACAAAATGTTAATTCCCCGTTTTCTAACTGCACAACTTTATTTTCTATATTAATTGGTATATCAATTTTATGATAAAATAAAATATCCATATAATTTTTATTCATGTCATACGGGCATAAACCAATTAACTCATTTCCCTCCGTTATTTCAAAGCGAATCTCTTGAAATTTAGATGTATTTGTATAAGCCCTTTCACCCTTAAACAATATATCTGCCTGCAGTTCAAGTTTAAAATAATTATCCATTCCTCCTGACGCTGATTTGAAATTCAATCCAACTGCCGTTATCATTTCTCCTTCTTCTAATTCAATTACCAAATATTGGTTTATTTCTTCTCTCACCAAATTTACAATATCTCTTGAAACTCTGTAAAGCGTAATCATACCTTGATAAAATTTATTAATACTTATTTCTGCCCTACTATCCATTTCTACTTTATTTATATAAAGAAGCTTTCCTGAAAAGCCAGTTTTTGATTTTATACTCATATTACCCCTCTGTTATATAAACTCTCTAGCACCAAATATATTTAACAGCATTCTCTCCAAACAATATTAAATATTATAAATATTCTCTTCTTTACCTAGATTTTTAAATATACTTTTTTATTTTAGCATATTTTATAGAACAGAAAAACCCCGGAAATCTTACGGTTCCGAGGGTCTTCTTAATAATCATCTTTTTATTCTTCATTTTTTACGCCCAACTCTTCTACTGATCAATTTTTTATACTCTATCGAACTAACACGTATCCATTCCTGCTGCTCTCTACAATATTGAGAAATTATCATGCAATATGAATCAAATTCTTCTAACAGTTCCTTTCCTGTTCTATGATATTCAATAATGTAATCCTCTGTATTTTCTATTGCTGCTCTTTCCAAATATCCACAGCCTTTTAAATTCATTAATGTATCAAACAAGTCAACTTGAATTGTATATACAACTAAAATTTTTTGAATAGAATTTATTATTTCTTCTCTTATCTCATAATCCTTAGCCAAATCATTATTATAATTTTCCCTTAGTTTAAAACATGGTGTTATAACATATCGGTAAAGTTCCTGGCATAGTGCCTCATTCACTGCTGGAGCCTTTTTATACTCTGGTATGATAACCTGAAAAATAAAAAATATTTCTGCAGCAATTAAAGAAATAGCTATATTAAAAAGAAATTCTCCCACATCCCACAACCAATTTACAACATTGAAAGCACTAATTATTGAGCTGCATTTGAATATTAAATATATCACGCAATATAATATGGCTACTACTCCAACAATAAAAACCTTTCGATACATTTTTCCAAAATATATCAGAATATTTTCCTGTGGTCTTTTCACCATATAATCATCTCTTCCGCCACCTCTAAACTCTAGCTTTTTCATATTTTCTCTCCCTCAACAATCTTCATTATATCATCTGTCTTTTCGTAAAAGAAAGCTTTATTTTATGTAAATGATAGGAATCAAAATACCTTGACAAATGCAGGACATGAAACTTGAGATAATGTCATTAAAACGTATAATCTGACATAATCCTTAATCACATTTCTGCTTCATAGGTAAATCTACTCTCTCTATTATTGGATTTGCGAAAAATATTTATCCTTCCAACAGAAAAACCCGTAGAACCGAAGTTCTACGGGCATCTTACGCTTGGACACAATGTACCTAACGGTACGCAATATATATTAAATAAGGATGTTATACTAATTAACGATTACTCGATGATTGTAGCAACACGTCCTGATCCTACAGTACGTCCACCTTCACGGATAGCGAATGTAAGACCCTGGCTCATAGCGATCGGATGAATCAGCTCGATTGTCATCTCGATGTTATCTCCAGGCATGCACATCTCTGTTCCCTCTGGAAGGTTGCAAACACCTGTTACGTCTGTTGTTCTGAAATAGAACTGCGGACGATAGTTGTTGAAGAATGGTGTATGACGGCCACCCTCGTCTTTAGTCAGAACGTAAACCTGAGCTGTGAATTTTGTATGGCATGTAAGTGTTCCTGGTTTAGCAAGAACCTGTCCACGCTCGATCTCGTTTCTCTGAACACCACGAAGAAGTGCTCCGATGTTATCACCAGCCTGAGCCTCATCAAGAAGTTTACGGAACATCTCGATACCAGTTACAACAACTTTACGAGTCTCCTCTTTGATACCAACGATCTCAACTTCCTCAGATACGTGAAGAACACCAGCCTCAACTCTACCAGTTGCAACTGTACCACGTCCTGTGATGGAGAATACGTCCTCTACAGGCATTACGAACGGTTTATCTGTGTCACGCTGTGGGTCCGGAATGTACTCATCAACAGCATCCATAAGCTCCATGATCTTGTCTCCCCATGGGCCAGCCGGATCCTCAAGAGCTTTAAGAGCAGAACCCTGGATAACCGGAATGTCATCTCCTGGGAAGTCATACTCGGAAAGAAGATCACGGATCTCCATCTCAACGAGCTCAAGAAGCTCCTCATCGTCTACCATATCACATTTGTTCATGAATACAACGATGTAAGGAACACCTACCTGACGGGAAAGAAGGATATGCTCTTTAGTCTGAGCCATAACACCGTCTGTAGCAGCAACAACAAGGATAGCACCATCCATCTGAGCTGCACCTGTGATCATGTTCTTAACGTAGTCAGCATGTCCTGGGCAGTCAACGTGTGCGTAATGTCTACGCTCTGTCTGATACTCAACGTGAGCTGTAGAAATTGTGATACCACGCTCTCTTTCCTCTGGAGCTTTATCGATATCCTCAAAGTTCTCTACTACGTTTCCTGGAACTCTCTCTGCAAGAACTTTAGTGATAGCTGCTGTTAATGTTGTTTTACCATGGTCAACGTGTCCGATGGTACCAATGTTACAATGCGGTTTTGTTCTCTCAAACTTAGCCTTTGCCATTTTAAAATGTCCTCCTTAAAACTTGGCTCTATCAAAATTAGAGCATTTTTTCAGATTTAAACTTGCTAACCTTGATTATATTGCAAACCAAGGTTATTTGCAAGCATTTTATTATTTTATATCAGATCAGTCCTTTTTGGAAAGGATCTTCTCCTGTACAGACTTCGGAACCTGCTCATATTTCTCGAAGAACATAGAGTAGTTACCACGTCCCTGTGTTCTGGAACGAAGGTCTGTAGCATATCCGAACATCTCGGAAAGCGGAACATATCCACGGATCATCTTACCGCCACCGATATCTTCCATACCTTCGATACGTCCACGACGGGAGTTGATATCACCGATAACGTCACCCATGTAATCCTCTGGTGTAGTAACTTCGACCTTCATGATTGGCTCAAGAAGAACCGGAGCTGCTTTCTGCATAGCATCCTTGAATGCAAGAGAACCTGCAATGTGGAATGCCATCTCAGAAGAATCGACTTCATGGTAAGAACCATCGTATACATTCGCATGTACACCAACTACCGGGAATCCTCCGAGGATACCAGCTTTCATAGCTTCCTCGATACCTTCGCCAACTGCCGGGATGTATTCCTTCGGAATAGCACCACCAACAACTGTAGACTCGAACTTGTACAGCTCTTCTCCGTTGGCATCCATAGGCTCGAATTTAACTTTACAGTGACCATACTGTCCACGACCACCAGACTGTTTTGCATACTTGCTGTCTACATCAACAGGTTTGGTGATTGTCTCTTTGTAAGCAACCTGAGGTGCACCAACGTTTGCCTCAACCTTGAACTCACGAAGAAGACGGTCAACGATGATATCAAGGTGAAGCTCACCCATACCAGCGATGATGGTCTGTCCTGTTTCCTGATCTGTATGAGCACGGAATGTCGGGTCCTCCTCAGCAAGCTTAGCAAGTGCCTCACCAAGTTTGCCCTGTCCAGCTTTTGTCTTAGGCTCGATAGCGAGCTCGATAACTGGCTCTGGGAACTCCATGGACTCAAGGATTACCGGATGCTGCTCATCACAGATTGTATCACCTGTTGTAGTGAATTTGAATCCGATTGCTGCAGCGATATCACCGGAGTAAACCTTATCCAGCTCCATACGTTTATTAGCGTGCATCTGAAGGATACGTCCAACACGCTCTTTTTTATCTTTTGTGGCATTCAGTACATAAGAACCGGAGTTCATTGTTCCTGAATAAACACGGAAATAAGCAAGCTTTCCTACGAATGGGTCAGTCATGATCTTGAATGCAAGAGCGGAGAACGGCTCATCATCAGATGAATGTCTCTCAACTTCGTTGCCGTCAAGGTCAACACCCTTGATAGCCGGGATATCTGTAGGCGCCGGCATGTACTCAAGGATTGCGTCCAGAAGTTTCTGAACACCTTTGTTTCTGTAAGCGGAACCGCAGCAAACCGGTACTGCTGTACACTCACATGTAGCTTTTCTGAGGACAGCTTTCAGTCTGTCTACAGAAGGCTCATCTCCCTCAAGATACTCCATCATGAGGTCATCATCCAGCTCGCAGATCTTCTCGATCAGCTCTGTATGATAAAGCTCTGCATCTTCCTGCATATCCTCCGGGATATCAGTAATAGAGATGTCATCACCCTTCTCATCATTGTAGATGTATGCTTTCATCTCGAAAAGATCGATGATTCCTTTGAAGTCATCCTCTTTTCCGATCGGAAGCTGAAGGCAGATAGCGTTTTTACCAAGACGAGTCTTGATCTGCTCTACTGCACCGTAGAAGTTTGCACCAAGGATATCCATCTTGTTGATGAATGCCATACGAGGTACATTGTAGGTATCAGCCTGACGCCATACGTTCTCTGACTGCGGCTCAACACCACCCTTAGCACAGAAAACGCCGACAGCACCATCAAGCACACGAAGGGAACGCTCAACCTCAACAGTGAAGTCTACATGTCCTGGTGTATCAATGATGTTGATACGATGCTCAAGAGCACCTGGCTTTGGCTTGCAGTTCTCCTCAAGAGTCCAGTGACATGTTGTAGCAGCGGATGTGATTGTGATACCACGCTCCTGCTCCTGCTCCATCCAGTCCATTGTCGCTGTACCTTCATGAGTATCACCGATCTTGTAGTTAACTCCTGTATAATAAAGAATACGCTCTGTAAGAGTTGTTTTACCAGCATCGATATGCGCCATGATACCGATATTTCTGGTTCTCTCTAATGGATATTCTCTTCCTTCTTTTCCAGCCAATGAATTTTCCTCCTCGAATTAGAAGCGATAGTGAGCAAATGCTTTATTTGCCTCAGCCATCTTGTGCATGTCTTCTTTTCTCTTAACGGATGCACCTGTGTTGTTCATTGCGTCCAGAAGCTCATTAGCCAGTTTTTCTTCCATTGTCTTCTCGCCTCTCTTACGTGAGAACATTGTAAGCCAACGAAGAGCAAGTGCCTGACGTCTGTCTGCTCTTACCTCGATCGGAACCTGATAAGTAGCACCACCGATACGTCTTGCTTTTACCTCGAGAACTGGCATGATGTTGTTCATAGCCTCTTCAAATACTTCAATTGCTGGTTTACCAGCTTTTTCCTCTACTCTGGCAAATGCGCCGTATACAATTTTCTGAGCAACACCTTTCTTACCGTCTAACATGATGTTATTGATAAGTTTGGTAACCACTTTGTTATTGTACATCGGGTCAGCCAGAACGTCTCTTTTCTGAGTATGTCCTTTACGTGGCACGTTACTTCCCTCCTTAATCATATTGATTATATCATCGGTACTCACGCAGTAAAACTATTGCATGTTCGCACTGGTAAGGTCCTATATTTAACCCGCAACCGACAGGGTATATGGAATACCGTACAAATCCTTATAGTCTTCCGCTGTAATACATTAGATGAATAATATCTTTGTAATCCTCCTGATTATCTGCAATCAGGAAGCGGCGTAGATTTCTGATCTACTTAAATTATTTTTTAACTTTAGGTCTCTTAGCTCCGTATTTGGAACGAGCCTGTTTTCTGTTAGCGACACCTGCGGTATCAAGAGTACCTCTGATGATGTGGTATCTTGTACCAGGTAAGTCCTTAACTCTTCCTCCACGGATAAGAACAACGCTATGCTCCTGAAGGTTGTGACCCTCTCCTGGAATATAACTTGTTACCTCGATACCGTTGGAAAGACGAACTCTGGCGATCTTTCTAAGAGCTGAGTTAGGCTTTTTAGGAGTAGCTGTTTTAACAGCAGTACAAACACCACGTTTCTGTGGAGCAGCCTGATCAACTGCTTTCTTTCTTAAAGAGTTGTATGTTTTCTGCAGAGCCGGTGCTGTAGATTTCTTAACAGCTGTCTGACGGCCCTTTCTTACTAACTGGTTGAATGTTGGCATTCCATTTCACCTCCCGATTTATTTCTCCATGGGCTTTCCCATGGGGCCTTGCGGTTGCTATTTACAAATTACGGCATGCGAAAATATAACGTTTCATTCGCACGCTTGCTCATTATAGACCGTAAATACAGGGCTTGTCAAGGTGTTTTATGAAGAATTTTTGCTGATTTTACAGGGGTTTAACACAGTTTTCTTCATAGATGTCACAACCTGCCGGAAATACCCATTTTTCTTCTGCTGATATACCAGAGTATTCCCAGTATTCCTGCTATTAATATAGAAAGAACTGCTCCCGCCTGCAGCCCCGGAGTCCGATATTTCATAGTAACCGTATGTGTCCCGGCCGAAAGCTTTACACCGGTAAGCCCCTGGATGCTTTTCCCATCGACCTTTTTCCCATCTACATAAATCTGCATATCAGGATCATAAAATATGCTGAGAAGGAGCATTCCATCCTTTGCTGCAGCTATGGTACCCTTTCCATTCTTCAGATCCATCTGCCGGGAAGAAAGCATTTCATAGATCTCATCCAGGTCCGATTCCCGGTAAGTTCCCAGAACCGCTTCCTGCATTCCGGTTTCCGCAGTTACATGCACAACCGTATCCGTATCATAAGTGCCAAGATCCAGGAAATTATTATTCCAGTAATCGGATTTCTGATCCTGGCCGTTGATCGTTACAGTTTCCGGCTCTGTTCCCGGGATATAAAGATACCCATGCTCTCCTTCTTTCAGCGAAATATCAAAATCCACAGTCCCGGCCCATACTGCTTCTGAAGACACCGTCTGCATTTTGTACAGTCTTTTTCCCGCAATACCGCTGAGCAGCCGGTTCTGAACCTCAAGTGGATTTGTTCCTTCCATTGCATAGTCCAGTACGGAATCACTGACCATATATCCGGCTTTCAGTGCTCTCGGATTCTCATAGAGATCAAAGGACTGGCTTTCTCCGATTTTTTTATAAACAGTATGAAGCTTTCTTGTATTCCTGCAAAACAGATATCGTATTCCCAGAAGCATATCCGTCACTTCCGTGGATCCCGCATACTGAAAACGATTTTCCAGATTTTCAAAGCCCATGTTTTTTACAAAATCCCACATTACCTCTGTATTAGTAGAGGAATACATAGATATCCCGTTCAGCTGATACAGCATCTCTTCATTTCTCACAAGAGGATTTACAATAGCGGCACGGTAATCCACCTGATCCACACCGGCAGACTCCAGTAATCCACAAACCTCCTGCTCACTTTCCACATAAATATCACGGTTTGCGGTTCCATTATCTGTAATACTGACGATTCCGTGAATTCCTGTCTCTGCAAGGATCAGCACTGCCAGCACCAGACATCCCAGCTTTCGGATCTCCACACAGCAGAAGGCATGACCGGACAGTTTTCCACAGATACACCGTTCCGTCCACATAACCAGAAAGAATACTGCAAGAACCCCTGCTGTAAGCAGAAGTCCCCAGATATTTCCGCTTTTGATCCCCACAACGATACAGAAGCCCTCTGCAGCGATCAGTCCGGCAAAAATTCTTCCTGTGCTTTCATTTTCCACATTTCCCCATGCATCACAGGACATTTTCAACAGCAGAAATATCAGGATGAACACAAAACGATTGGGGATTCCCACAGGTTTATGCAATCCGTGAAAAAGCAGATTCAGCGCTGTGATATGGATCCCCGCAAAATACAAAACGATCAATATACCTGTTACGATTTTTTCTGCTGTGCGGATTTCTTTATTCAGAAAATAAATTCCGGCAAAAAGCAGCACTGCACAGCCACAGTAAAGGTTCACATCTCCCTGGTCGCCGGATTTTACAAAGGACAGGGAATCCTCGAATAATGCGCCCAGCTGTTTCCAGATATCTCCGTACACTCCCGAAAGTCCGGTGCCTGCCTCTTCCGCCGCTGCAGTTCTGGATACCGCAGCAATTCCGGGGATCAGTGTGATTCCTGCAAGTCCGGCTCCGGCAACAGACGCCCCGGCAAATTTCAATAATGAAAAACGGATTTTCTCCGGCCGTCGACCGGATTCTGCCGCAGCCAGCTCTGCCAGATAATAAAAAGCAGCAAATGTGCATAACATAAATCCCATATAATAGCTGGTTAAAATACAGTACCCCAGCACCAGACAATACCCTCGCCATTTTCCGGTATGCACCAGCTGTTCAATAAGATATGCAAGCACCGGAAGAAGCATGATACAGTCCAGCCACATCACATTGCTGTAATAGCCTATAAGAAAATTAGACAGTGCGTACATACAGCCAAGAGAAACTGCCATACTTTTTCTGCCCGGATATTTTTTCCCGGAATACCATGCCATGGATACGCTGCAAAGCCCTGCCTTGATCAGAATCACCGCAGTGACAGCCTCGTTTACATACATGAATTTCATAAACTGCAGTATTAGGAAGCTGAACGGACTGCAAAGATAATAGCAAAACAATCCGTAAAAATTATATCCCATGGCATGTGCGGACCAGGTCCAGTCCGTTCCCTTTCCAAGCTGCTCTGAAAGTTCCCTGTAAAAGGCTGTATACTGATGGACTCCATCTACCACCAGCGCCGAATTTTCTCCAAAAGGATAAACACCCTTCAGTGCAAAACCCAGCGTAAAGATCAGCACCGGAAACAGAAACGCCAGGAGATAGATCCACCCTCTGTTTCCCTGTTTTTTGTTTTTTTCCGCTTTCTGTATTCTTATTGGTCTCATTTCATTTCCTCGTCTGTCTGCAACAATTCCAGTCCGTTATGTTCTGGACAGCTGAATTATCTATCGGCTGTTATTTTCTGAAATACTGTTATTTCTTTTCCGTCGTTTTTTCCTACTGTATCATGTTTTTGTGAAATTACTGCGAATTTTTTCAGAGCAAAAGAAAAAAGCTGTCACATCATTGGAGACACAGAAAACTCCGCCGACGTAACAGCTTCTTTCTGAAGGAATCTGTGTACGCTGATCCACAGATCTCTTCATGGGTGTAATTATTAACTTTATGTGATGAGTTTTTAGTTCCTGGCCTGTATGATACGGATATTCACATATCCTGAGGTGGCTGTTTACAGGTTAAGAACTATTATAGATATATGATAGCATGGCCATATACATTTGTAAAATTGATATTTCGTGTTTATAATATAGAATATTTTAATATTTATCAAACGGATAAAAGCCTCTACCACACGGTAAAATCCTGTTTTTATAAAACAGTATAGCCTCTGGATTTCAGGCAGGATCTCACTTCCATGATATCCTCGGTATGGAATACCATGATCGGCTTGCCGGAATCACGGTTAAAGGAAAGGTACAGATAATCCACGCTCACATTACTGTCCTTCAGTGTAAGAAGCAGATCATTCAGATTTCCAGTCTTATCCTCAACCTCCACTCCGATCACCTCGATCACGTGGCAGAGATATCCTGCAGCGATCAGAGCCTCCATTGCCTTATCCGGCTCCGAAACTACCATTCGTACGATTCCGTACTCTGCGCTGTCATTAGTCACAGAGCCCAGAATGTTGATATCCTCGTTCTTCAGGATACCGGTAATGTTCTGCATAACACCCTTTTTATTTTCTGCATAGATGGATAACTGTTTCAGCATGATAAAATCCTCTCTTTCCTATGTGCTTTATTTTGCTGTTCTATCGTATGATAAATCTTCGCACATCTTATCAGGTATGTCAACCAGAGCAAGCCGGATAATAACACAGACATTCATATTTTAGTTTACCCGGCTCCATAAACACTGATATTTTATGATCAGCATTTAACCCGGCCCGCCTGTTCACCGCATGTGAGCATGGAGATATTTTTCCCGGGTAGCGATACCTCCCCGGATATGTCGCTCCTGCTTGTTTACATCCAGTACCTTGCGAACTTCTATGGCCAGAGCCGGATTGATCATTTTCAGGCGTTCTACGCAATCCTTATGTTTGGTTGTCACTAATTAGAACGGTTTCATCTAAGCCTAAATCACCGAAGATTCGTAAGTAAATATCTACGTTACCATCCTTGTCTACTTCAATTTTCTGGATAATCCGTTTAAGCTGTGCATTGGTCATCTGGTGAACATCGGAAATATCTTCAATCTCTTTAAACGTGCGATTCAAGATTATTTCCAGTTGTTCACCTTTTGTCAGGTGATAAGCAACCATTTTCAACTCATTCTCCAGACGCTCGATTTCCTGTTTTGTGCCGCCGATTTTTTCATTCAGTTCCTCACGTGTAATGAGGTCATCGGTGTACATATCCATGTATTTCTGACGCATTTTTTGAAGCTTGTGAAGCTGTGCGTTCAATTCCTTTTCGTAATTCAGGTTCTCATCCTTGGCTTTGTAAACCCTCTGGAATTCGCCTGTTACGTGACGAATTACATTTTTCTTTGCTTTCAGCAGCTCGGAAAAGTATTCGGACAGAACTTCAATCAACTCTTCCTCGTCCACTGTCTGAGCATTCGGGCAGCTATCCGCCCCACGTCCATTATGACCGGAACATACCCAGCGAATATAAGTATTCTTATAAGTACGAACAGTTCGTCGAAATGACCAGCCACATTCCTTACATTTAATCAGAGTAGAAAACAAATACTTATTGCTCTGCCGTTCCTTTGTTAATTTAAAAGTCTTGCTTCTGCACTCCAAAATCTCCTGTGCCTTTTCATACATTTCCGGCTCAATAATCCGCAGTTCCGGACGTTCTGTTACCATCCACTCCGTCTCGTCTTTTTCCGTTCTCTGTCCAGTCAGGAAGTCAGCTACTTCCTGCTTGCCGTTGATAATTTTTCCGGTATAAAGTTCATTCGTTAAAATCCGGCACGTCGCATTCTGGCTCCACTGACAATTACGCTTTGTTCGGATACCTTTCGCATTCAGCATGTTTGCAATCTTGGCGGCACCATATCCTTCTTCGATATACCATTTATAAATCTGCCTGATAACAGCTGCTTCTTCCTCGTTGATTGCCAAATTAAAGTAATCTCCAATGGTTTTATCATATCCGTACACAATATTCGGAACTCGTCCTTTTTCAGCATTCATTTTCTTGCCGAATTTCACACGCTTTGAAGTATTGGCACTTTCTTCCTGCGCCAATGCACCGAAGATTGTCAGAACAAATTCACTGTTTCCCATGCTGGTCATGTTGGCCGTCAAAAACTGTGTCTCGATTCCTAATGCTTTCAGTTTGCGGACATTCTGCAGAAGGTCTACAGTATTTCTGGCAAAGCGAGAGATGTCCTTTACTACTACCATATCAAATAGTCCATGTTCAGCATCAGCCATCATGCGTAAAAATTCTTTTCGATTTTTTATTTTCGTGCCTGAAATACCCTCATCTGCATATAATCTAACTAAGTTGTCACCAGTACGCTGGGTGTACTCAGAGAAAAATTGCTTTTGAGCTTCCAGACTGTTGAGCTGATCAGCTTTATCAGTGGAGACACGACAATAAGCAGCTATATTCATATCTAATACCTTTCTGTTATATTTAAGTCGTTCTGTTACAACTTTATTGTACCATCTAAAATATAATTGTAAATAGCAAAATAAGGAATACCCTTTCTTCAGAATATTCCTTATATGCATTACTCTTCGATAAAAAAATTTTCTAACAATAGCATAATGGATTGTTCATCAACATTACCTGGTTCTTTTAAATTTTTTTTCTTTTTATTCAATAACAAATATGTATCTGTAAAAACATCTTGTATCGTCCCAAGGCATTTATCTTTTGCTAATTTAACCATCAACTCAAGAATTACACGATCCACATAGATATGCAAATGTTCTCCTAACATTTGTATTCGTTTATGGCTTTCCCCTGCATGAACAATAGCATTTCTAAGCCTATATAAGCGATAAAGATGCCATTCAATTCTTTGACAATACTTTTCGGAAAGATGCCATAATTTTTCGCGATTTTCTCTTTGCTCATATAAGTTATATATTTTATAACGTATATTGGGATAATACTTAAGCTCATTCGCAAAATAATCTTCTCGATATTTCTCATATTTTTCAAGAAATATAAAGCCTGCGATTTTACAAATCTCTTTATCGAATTCTGTTATATCTTTAAGCAACAAACTTACTTTTCGATTACCTAAATTATTTTTCAAATCGTCAAGTATATTAGAAAATATGCATTCGAAATAGTCATTTTGTAGAATGGAAACTATATTATCAGTAACGCTTTCAATTTTGGATTTTGAACTATCTGTAACACTTGCAACCTCCAACGCTGACCACAAATTAAGAAATGCATCATTTAAGTCTTGTTGATTTAATGCCGCATTATGCAAATCAACAATCTTATTAAGCTGAGAATAAGTTTCCTTTCCTTTTTCTTGGCATCCCAAAACAATTGTATCTATTTCAGTTTTAAAATTTTCTCGTGGCTCAGGCTTGATACTTTTATACCCAAACGCTTTTACGGGAAGAATTATTCCCTCTTGGGTATCTTGTCGAATTACCAATCCGTTTTTACCTATTACACTGATATTATCATTCAAAAAAACTTCTAAATATCTCAAAAAAATTTCTAATGCAGAATACGCTCGTTTCATTGCTGAATAATTATCATATGCCTTTGTTTCCATAACCCCTATAAAGGACTTTTGCTTTCTTTTAATCTGTTTAAAGCAACCATCATCTTCAAACGAAATATGCAATCTTTCATTTAACAACTTTTGATATGGCTTTAATTTTTCATAAAAAACAAAGTACACTTTGTATTTACCAATTTCAAAATCAAACCTATTCAAAAAAATCTGTGCTTTTTTTTCTGGATCATTTATACTTTCCTCAAATATATTTCTCAGGAATCTATATATATATTCCGATGAATATCCATGCCATAGCAAAAAAGCAAGCCAAGCACGAAGTCCTTTTTCAATTTCTGTTTTACGGTTTGATTCCGACAAATTTTCTTTCAAGTATTTACAACATATTTCATAGTACTTTTTCTTTGGTATCTTATTGAATATATAATGTACCGCTGTTCTTTGATCTTTATCTAAAAATTTTGCCATCTCTTCAATAACTTCATATTTATACAACTCTCGAACAATAACGTCTGTCATTAAACTCGACTTAATCTCTTTTGCAATTATATCTAATTGATATTGCTTAATACTCCCTTTCACCACATCTTTTTCAGTATCAACATATTCTTCTAATAATGTTTGTGTATTATGAACAGGCGCTTTAACAATATCATCTGAATAATGAAACAACATTTCTTGTAGTCTTTGAACAAAAAATAAATATCCATCCTTAGTAGATGTCCAATCTTGTGTAATATATTTCATTTTTCATCCCCCTCGCATTTTTGTAAATCAATCATTTTTTTATCAAGTACCACTTTGCATACCTATTAGTTCCTGTTGTAACAACAATTCCATCCTTTTTCATTGCCTGTAACAAATTAGAAACCTTCTTCGATTTCTGTTCATCGCTAAGTACTTCTGGCAATGCTTTTTCCAGTACTTCCATTAAATCTCTTTTGCTGGCTTCTCCCATTGACTGAAGTGCTTTTATAATTAACTGCTTGCAAATATCATCATCTAACCCTTTATTTCGAACATAAGCAGCTTTCTGTCCGACAATATCTGCCACCTTGAAAGATACAAAAACATTAGGATAACGTCCTTCCACAAGACCTTTTTTCTTCAAATCCTTAAAGCTTTCTTTAGAAACTACTTCCTGTTTCTGAACTTTATCCAACAAAAATACAGTTCTCATATCTAAATCTTCATTGGAATATAAAAGCTGAGTATAATTCTTATCCAATATCTTTCCGTACACAGTCACTGTAACTCTATTAATTGTGTTCAAATCATATGTCGGCAATGGGAAGCATTTATCACGCTGTATCTGATACATCATTGGTATTCCCATTGAATTTGTATCAATCATATACAGATTTACCATTGCGTTACACAAAAACACATTTCGATAATACGGTGGTTTATATCCCGGTTCCAGTGCTTGTTCAATAGTTTCTGGTATAAAAGCCCCCTCATTGATAAATACCAGTCTGTCCTCAAATTCCTCTACGTTGATTTTTCCACGCAAGCGATAGTCCTGATGAGCAATACAGTTATTAATAATCTCTTTGATCAGCTCTGGTTCATATTGATCTACTTCATCCGGAAACAAAGTCTGCTGTCCGGCAATATAGCGATACTTTACATTTCTGATCCTGGAATATACCTTATCCACTGCCATTAACATCGGTATATCAAAATGTTCATAAGCTTTTACCGAATTATCTGCATTATAAAGTGTCCAGGTAATTCTAGGAATAAAGCCATCAAAGAAATATTTAGCCTCACTTTTTCCTAATAACAATAACGCCGTTCTGGTTATTTTTCCTTTTATTGTAATACCAGCTTTATTTAAAACCTCAATATCAGACAGTTTCTTTAAAACTTCCTGTGCTTTTTTTCGATCACTCTGACGTTTTGAGAAAAGTTCTCTTGCTCTTTTAATCGCTTCTTCATCCAAATCTTCTATGGTAGCATCTTCTACAATTTCTTTTGACCAATCCATTCCTATCTGATTTCTAAGTAGATCTACTTTATTCATCGGAAGCGGCGATACAGATTCATGCTCTCTGGCATACGCTGCCCCTTGCCATGTTGTCGGAATCCCCCTAATAGCTGGAGGAATTTGAAATGCTATCACTCGACATTTTTCCATTGTCAGTTCGTATATCTCCAGAAATGTCAATCGTTCATTGGTTCCATTTACGATTTCCTTTTTCAAACTTTGCAGACTTCCCTGTTTCCGAAATTCCGTTCCTACATATCGTTTATCATCCGAAATTCCGAAAATCAGCCACGCCTCCTGTAATCCCCGAAGATTTGCTTCATTGCTAAGTGCAGAAAAATATTTACCAATGTCATTAAACGAATAATTTGTGCGTGCTTCTTTAAATTCTACAACTTCATTTTCAAAGGATTCTATCATGCGAACAATCTTTTCTTTTAATTGGCTATCCGTATATATCATATTCTTCCGCCTTTCAAAATTTTCTATGACTAAATTCTATGACTAATCTATGACTTTCTAGAACTAATTTTAACTGATTTTCAGACAGAACACAAGCAATAGCAAAAAAATAAAAGGCATCCCACGCGCTACGCAGGACACCCTCCATCATGTTTTGGTTCATTGGGAAGCTCATTCGCTGCTTCTTGTATTGCCTGTTCCACCTTACTTGCATTTGCTTCAATCAATATCTTTAACAGATAGTCGGCGGTTACTTCCGCAGTGTTTGGATTATGGAATCGATAATTAAGTTTTCTCTTTTTCATAGCGGAATTTCCACCTCCTCCCGTATGTCTTTGTCCATAACTATGAAAATGTTTTTTGAAATAGTCCTGCCAAATGCCATTCCTGTTCAACTTAAATAGATGCCGGTCAAAGGGGCATCCCTGTTGTAAACCACCGCTGTAAACAAACTCCAAAAAATCTAATTCTTTTTGTTTTTTCAGTTTTCTTTCCTCAATACCAAATTACTCTTATATATCTGTTTACTGTTTACAAATTCTACAAGTCAAAGCAATATCCATAGAAAAAAGTGTAAACAACACGCCAACTACCGTAAACCTGACTGGCATTTTACTGGAAAGGTAACTCCACCTGCCGGGCTTCCTTCTCAGTAATCGGATGCCAGTCATTTTCATTTTTTAAGTCTTTTGCGTCTCGTTTACAGTTTTCGTTTACACATACCCACGAACGCTGTGTACCGTAATCCTTGAATCTTGTCATCGTCCCCTGTTTCCAACCCACAATGCTTGTATTCATGATTTCACAGATGCGGTCTGTCTCCGCCTTCTTCGGCTTTACATAAGGATTGTCCAGTGCCTCTTTAAAAAGCATCAATGAACAGACTTTTCTGTCTTCATGTTCATCCAGCCATGCCTGTATCATTCCGGCTTCCGTATCATCCGCCATGAACTCCTGCCGCAGTTTATCAAGCTGTGTTTCTGTTTCCTTTGAAAACGCCAGTTTAAAATTTCCATTACGGTACAACATCATTGCTTCCGCCCACACCTGATCAATATACTGTCTGGATTCCTTCTCATTTTCGAGGATATGAACCTCCATCTCTGCCCGGTTCGTCTGAACCGGAACGAATCTTCGATTTCCGGTACGGTCAAACGGCAGGAATCGCTTAATATTGGATGTTCCTCCAAATACACATTGCCTCGGACGATCAAGAGCATATACTGCATAAGAATCCCGATAAGTCTCTTTCTGCCTGCTCAGAAAGCTCTTTGTTTCCTCAATACTCTTAGAGCGTGCCGTTGCGACCATTTCAGACATTTCAATCATCCAATGACCACGAAGCTGACAATAAACTTTTTCCGAATCCAGTTTGCCGATGTCATCAGTGAACCAGTCATCCTTTACTGCCATGAAACGAAAAAATGTAGATTTTCCCACGCCCTGACCCCCGACCAGACAGAGCATATATTCAAACTTAATTCCGGGGCGGAACGCACGGGCAATAGCTCCCAGCAAAAACATTTTCATACTTTCATAGGTCAACTCATCCACAGGTGCACCAAGAAAATGATGCAGCACATAGCGGATACGTTCCTGCCCATCCCATTGCAGACTGTTCAAATAATCCCGGACAGGGTGATATTTGTTCCGATCTGCCTGATGGACAATACTTTTCTGCACAATCTTATCCATCGTCAAACCGTAAGTCTCTTCCAAATAAAGCATAATATAGTTCAAATCCATATCTGTGAATGCCGGGCTTATCCGTTCCCACCACACGGGTTTTACAATGTCTGTCTGCTCAGTCAAAATATTGTGCCGGAATACATCTTTTAACAGAGGATCATGTTCTAAAATTAGCTTACAGTTATGCCGATTGTTTTTCACAGCACCCTTCTGTGTCATTTCCAGTTGTTCTCTGATTTCCTCTACTGTCAACTCCGTTTCCATTATATCCATTACTTCGCACAATTCCTGTCGTGTCTGTGGTGATAAAGTCTGAAATTCTCTGTTCAATCGCTGTCACCTCCTTCCCATGAGCCACCACTACGGCAACTCGTTCTTCTAATGTGCCTGATAATAATGTATCCAACAGGTACTCTGTTTCTGATATTTTTTCCAATGCCTCCATAAACAGCGGATGCCAGACATCTTCCACCTGTTTCGGAGCACACTCTTCTTTCCACTGTTTCAACAAATGCAGGTAATCTGCCAGTGCACGGAAATATCTATTTTCTGCCTGCAGATACCTCTGTTCCTGTGTTAGCTGTCGTTTGATTTGTTTTCTCTGTGGCGGGCTGTGCCCCATGTTCTCATAATGTATAGAAAAATCTCTTGCCAATTTCTCTGCCGCCTCTTTTGGTTTTAAATTGTACAAGTGTGCCGTAAAATCAATCACATCCCCATCTGCCTGACATCCGAAACAATGAAAACGCCTGTCCACTTTCATGCTTGGATTCTTGTCACGGTGAAATGGACAGACCGCCATTCCATTCTTGTTTACCCGTATTCCATAGCTTTCTGCAGCCTGCCGGGTAGTCACAGACTGTTTAACTGCTTCAAATATATTCATCCTTTTCCTCTTTTCTTTACATCACAACTCCATATCGTTCCTTCCCAATTTAGTTCTTCCTTCGTGTTCCCATCGCTCTCGGTTCTCCTGTTCCGCAGTAATTTTTGCTTTTGCCAGCCTATCCAGAATGGAACTTCTGGCTTTTTTCTTAATCTGTTCGGTATTCACCTTTTTGACTTCCGGTTTTATCAGCGTGGTCTGGATTGTTTTAACTGCTGTCTGCATAGCTTTTGTAATTTTGGTAATTACTCCGTCCAATCGACTTACAGCATAAGTTCTTTCTTTTTGGGAAGCCTTGCGCTCAGGGGAAAGCACCCACGCCTTTGACTGTTCTACCAGACGAATGTCTTCTTTATGGGTTTCCACTCTGACCTCATCCGTCACAACCTCCACAGCTTTGTCGTAAGCAATATCTGAAACTTCATCGATCAAAGCTTCTACTTCTTCAATTTTCAGAGTAAGTGTATCCAGTATTTCTGTCTGGTTTTTCATCTGTTCCTTTTGCTTAAACAGGATATAATCCTGCTTTTCAAGATAATCTCGCCCTCCATAAGACGGTTCTTCTTCCAGATGCAACCCGTATTTTCGAGTTATATCAAAAAGCATTGTCCGGCAAATAGCATCAAAAGTCTGCTTTCGATTATTATTGCGGCCTTTAGGTTTATCCGGTTTTGGAAGTGCAATCCCTAATTCTTCCAGTGCTTTTTCCTGCTGGGGACAGATTTCCCCGTACTTATTCTCACAATCAAAAACATGACGTTCATGAATGTGCGGCGTTCCTTCGTCCAAATGCAGTGCCCAGTCCAGAATATGGACATGAGAACCGAACCGATTTGTGAACTGCTTTGTAAAGTCCTGTACGACCGCAAGTAATATTTCATAGGAAACAGATTCTTCTACTGTTCCTATTTGAAAAATAGTTTCCTCTGGACAGGTTTTATTGTTCTTTAGTAAATCTTCCACAGATCGGTTACGCTCTGTATGACGGGTTCTTGCATTTCTTTCATTCTGCGCTTCTATATACTTTCCATAATGTTCCTGATAAAAAGTACATTCAATTTCCTCAAAACTGATATCCTGAGAATCATCATCTTCTCTGCTCTGCATTGTGGTATAGCCACGGTAACAGTCCCAGTAAATATTTTCTCTGACTCTTCCAACATCAATATGTTCACTGTTTTCCAAGTTGAAACGGCGATCATTATGCCTTGGATTGTAAGTGCCATTTTTTCCGGAGCGTCCATTGTGTCTTGTTGCTTTCAATAATTTTCTTGCCCTCCTTTTTCACGTTTTTCCAAATTAAATAAGGCAGCGAAGCTGCAAACCTGCGTGAATTTGCGTCAGGTAATACCCAGTACGAGTAGACGCACGCATCAACTCACTGGGCAATGGCTGCCGCCCTTAACCTGCACAAAAGACTTCGCTCTCCGCTCTGCTCCAGATTTAGTTACTATTCTCCGGCACCCTTCCATTCCCCTTTGCCATCCATTCGAAAAAAGCAATTTTACTAACCTTAATTAATCTGCCGCTTCGAAATGCCGGAAAACCGGGTGTATGAACCAGTTCATAAGCCGTTACTCTGGAAATCCCCATAATCCGCTGAATATCAGCCACATCCAGTACAAGAGGCAGTTCATCATAATTGTTTAATCTCTTATTTTCACTCATGTTGTTCCTCCATTTTTGATTTCTTTTTTTTAGCTTCTCGTTGCCGTTTTATCTTTCCTGTTTCCTAAGTCATACTGCTGTCAAGGCATACAACACGTCATCCATTCGGATGCGCTCGCTTCTTTTATCGAAGGTCATGGCGGTTTATCTCAGGTTAGACGATTATAAAGTTGTCAAAACATACTGCATAGTACAAAATTACCACGCATCCGCATCATATCAATCTTATCTTTACTTTTCAATATTTCCGCGATACCATAAATGCAACTAATATTATAGTTTTTAAAATTACCATATAAAGCAGGAGTAAATAGAAATGGCTTATCAATTTATAAGGCAAGAGCCTTGCTATGACCGCATCCTCTTCGTTCTGGCACTGGACAGGGGCAAAATGAAGGAGCGAATTTTAATCGGAACAGAACAGCAAATCCGTTTTCGACTGGACGGAAATAAAGATAACGATGTCATATATGATATAACACGTCCTCTAGGACGTTTTCTGATAGATTTTGAATATGATAAAGAAAAGAACTGGAATATATATGGACTTGCTCCCCTACGTGATGCATTGCACACTAACCGTTGGAAACAGCCTGCACTGGAACAGACTGCTGGTGATTTTCTGGCAAAAAAATATCTCACCGGTGATCCGGTGAGAATGTATGCTACATTCCGTATTTGGAATGAATATCTTGTTACAAGGGAATATCGTGACCGTAATACTGCCTGTGATCGTTTTATAGAAAAAATCCAAATTTTGACTCAGGCATTCCAAACAGAAAATGTCATGAATTTTAATTCTGATACCGGAAAACCAGAACGTTTTCATACTGGCAGTCTTTATTTCCGCAACACTCCTGCTGAAATCACTCGACTTGAACTTTGGTTTCCGGATAATAGGCGCAGAACAGAATGCGTAGCTGCCTACAGCTCTTTTTATCCGCTTATCACTTATTACTTGAATCGGCTGAATGACTGGGGCCTTTGTTTCCGTCAGTGCAAAGTCTGTGGAAAATATTTTCTGGCAAAAAACCAGCGTTATGAACTATGCAGTGATAAGTGCCGTAAAGCACAGGCACTTCAAAATAAAAGGGAATTTGATGAACGAGCCAGAGAAAATAACTATGATTTGCTTTATAAAAATGAATGCCAGAATTGGCGTAATAAAATCAATAAATCCAAAAAAACTGCTGATTTTCCGATTGAACGTCTGGAAGAAATGAAAACTGCGTTTGACCTTTTTAAGAAAGAAGCTCTGCGGCGTAAGAAAGCTGTAAAGGCAGGAACAACCAAGCCAACGGAATTCACGGACTGGCTGTATCAGCAGAGCAATATTATCTTGAAACTCAGCGAAATCTGAATCCATCCCTGTAAAGGAAAGGCAGCGAATTTACTCGCTGCCTGCCCTCTCATTAAACTTGTATCCTACACCCCAGACGGTTTGAATATATACCGGGTTGCCCGGATCATCTTCTATCTTCTCACGAATATGGCTGATATGACTCATGACAATATTGTAATCGCCAGAATAGGCTTCTTTCCAGACTACATCATAAATCTGCTCCTTACTAAATACCCTTCCTGGATTTTGTGCTAATAACTGCAGGATTTCAAACTCAGTGTAAGTTAATTCTATTTTTCTATTATCACGAACAACTTCCCTCCGTTTCAAATCAATCGCTATACCCTTATGCCTTATTTTCGATTGAAGTTGTATTTCCTGAAAAAGGAATTTTTCTCTGCCGGAATCTAACACGGAAATAACAGAATTTACCAACTCTTCCTCATCTCCCTCGAATGATACCAGCAATATTTTTCCCACTTAATCATCCTCGTTTCATTTAGCACTAACTTAATGCTTCGCCTCTGAATTATATTCCGCAAATGTTTCCGTTTCCGGATTAAATTCAGTAAATAATTCCTGCATTCTATTTTTGCTTACTTTTTGAAAGCTGCTAATCTTTCCACTTTTGTCTCTCGTTACTTCAATGTACATAGTGCCGTTGCTGTTAGAAAAGATTCCCCTTCCCTCATCATATAAATCTGCTATAATCTTACCATTATAAACCCAGTTTCCTTGAGCATCACAGGATACTCCATAATCAGCATACTCCTGTGGAACAGCAATATTAAGACCTTTTCCCTCTTCACTGCTATATTCGCCCATGTCATCAGCCGCTATGTTCTCACTTCCTCCTTCTTCAAAAACAGATCCTTTCATTTCATCTGCAGTTACAGCTTCTCCGCCGGAACTTTCAACCAATGCCGCCGGTTCTGACCAAAAATCATCTGATAACGGTTCTGCCTTTACGTCTGTGATGGTGCCATAGTTTTCCCTTTGCACTTCAACTCGAAGCGTACCTCCACGTTTGGAACTTATTGTATAAGTACCCGGCTTAAACTCATCCCGGAAATATCCAATGGTCTTTCCATCATACATCAGAAATCCTGTTTCTTTCTGGTAAGTTATTCCCGCTTTTGCATATTCAGAAAGCTGTTCTTCGCTGAATACATTTTCATTACTGTCTTTATTTTCGGTGACCGTTTCTGCTTCCTGCTTCGCATATTCTATATTTTCCGGAGAATATGCCATTGTAATTCCCACTGCATCATCAGATGATTTCGACAACTTCATCCCATCTTTTATTTTTTGAAGATTATCCTCATAAAGTGCAATCGTCTCATCTACCTTTTCCTGTGTCCATACAAACCATCCGTCGCCGCCTGTATAAGCTTTTTCACCAATCATAGACTGCAGAACTTCTTTTTCCTCGTCCAGCCATTTCGCATACTCTTCTGCTGTCCACCATTCCACATCCGAACTTGAAAGTGGTTCATCTTCCCGGATATTCACTTCGTTTAAAGCAACTGTTGTTTCACCGTTTTCCTGCGCTGTCTCTGTATTTTTCTCCAAGGATGATGCGGAAGTTGCAAATCCACCTGTCACGCCAATTACCAATACTGCACTTATCATTACTGCAAACTTAGATGTCTTCTTTATCTTCATAATTGCTCTTATCCTTTCTTCAATCGCATTTTTACTGAAACTGTTACATAATGGTGTCAGTCCGCTCTTTTTTTCTTCCATAGATATTAAAGCAGTTGCATATACCGACTTTATATCCATTCCAAATCTGCGGACTACGGTTTCGTCACAGGATAATTCCAAATCTCTGTTAAAAAGAATATACATTACCCACACAAGCGGATTAAACCAATGAATGCATACTGCAGCAATCATTATCAGCTTTGTAAGCATATCAAGCCGTCTGATATGCACATATTCATGTTCCAACACATAACGAAGCTGATAAATATTTTTCCATTCTGTATTTTTTGGCATTAAAATAACTGGGCGAATCACACCATAAGAAAGTGGTGCAGCTATGGTTTCTGTCTGCCGGATGGATAGACTCCTTTTTAGTGGATGTTTTTCCTTCCATGCTTCCAAAATATCATTTTCAACAGGCAGCGAAAATCGAAATTCCCGATAGCATTTTATATAGGAAACCGCAAAAAATCCAAAACAAAGTAACAGACCTGCCAGCCATATTACACTCAAAATCGAAATGGATTCTGTTCTCTGTACCATAGCCTCTGATAATCCATTTGCTATCTCAGGCATATTCCCATGAATGGGTAAAAATGTTGTCGTTTGCGCCGTTCTCACTGGGTTTATATCAGAATAAATACTCTGCAACAGAGAATAAATACTTGTGACTGATTTTATGGAAAATGGAACTAATAACCGTATTAATGCAATCCACCATAAAATCAAAAATGTTTTCTTCGGTAATCTGTTGATAAGCACAGCCCTTAATACCACAATAAGTAAAATAATAACCGTTCCCAGAAAACTCATTTGCAGCAGGCTCATATACATCACCTCATTCCAATTCACTGACGATCTGCTTCAGGTTCTTAATCTGCTCCATAGAAAGTTTTTTTCTGCCAAGAAGTGCCGCAAACAACTTGTCAACAGATCCATCATATATCTTATCAATAAGTTCATCTGTTTCCAGATCCTGTACCTGTTCTTTTGCTATAAGCGCATGGCACATAAATCCCGGTTCCGTTCGTTCAATCGCGCCTTTATTGATACACCGCTTAATCAATGTATACGTTGTGTTTTTATTCCAGCCGACTTCTCTGTTTAAAGTATCTGCAACATATTTCGCTGGCACGTCACCATCCTTCCACAGAACATCCATTACCTTTAATTCCGAATCAAAAAGTTTGATATTTTCCTCTGTCACTTGTTTCGCCTCCTATAAGACTACAGTAGTCTGTTCTTGTTTTCAGACTACCACAGTCTTATAGCATTGTCAATCATTTTCTGTCGCTAGGAAAAGAAAAACAGCCAGCCTTTCGGCTGACTGCTCCATACTAAATATAAACCATTTCATTCAGTACAATTTCTTCTGCTCTGTTTCTAATATTATTACACCGTTGTACCCAAAGCATAGCATCTTTCCGCTTCAATTCCTCCGTCACTCCCTCAGCCGCTTTCATCTGATCAACAATACACGTAAACCGTTCCTCCGCTTGTTCGTCCAAATCCTCCAGATAGCTCCAAAGTTTTCCGGTCAGCAGTAAACTGGAATATCTACCGTAGCACTGCTCTTTCAGATACTCCCTATGCATCTGTCCGTACTTACCGATAGGTCGGTTTTCCTCCGGCAACTTCAAATCCGGGATGTAATAGTCCCCGACAAGCACATATTCGATGCCATTCTCTGTAATTCTTGGTTTCAGTTCCTTCATGGTTCGTTCCTCCTTGATTTTGTTTAATATATTGCCCAAACGAACCGTTCTATTTTGTTACTTCTATATGTACCGTACTCTTACTGATCCCGAATTTCTTAGCTGCCTGCCGCACCGTAGCCTTTGTTTCAACAATATATCCTGCGATCTCAACTGCACGTTCTTCAATATAATCCTTCACTGCCAAGCCCCCGAAGACGCTTTTTTACAGTGTATGCGGAGGCTTTTTCAGGTATGAGCCCTATTCTATGCAAAGCTCCTTATAATAATTTAATTCTTTTTCGCCTGCTTATAAAGCACAAGACAGACGATCACAAACACAACCGTAACCGCTACGGTAAGCGGAAGGATCATAGAAGAGCCCGCCCCGAGCAGAAGGCCAAATCCCTGTCTCAGCGTCAGGATTCCAAAGATGGAAAAAATAACAAATGCAACTATATTGAGGATTCCCTCCGGTGCCTTGCTTTTCAGAAGATATCCGATCAGAAGTCCGATCACATCCGCTGCAAAAAGTCCCAGTGAACAGGCAAGCCATACCACAACCGCTGAACTCAGTCCCTCATTGGCACCAAATGTAATTGCGGTAAGCTGTGTCTTATCCCCCAACTCCGCAACAAAAAATGTACAGAATACAGACAGCGGTGCAAATTTGATCTTACGATCCTTAACATTCTCTTCCTCATCATCGTCACCCTTCAGCGTTGTCACCGCAAAAAACAGGAACGCTGCACCTGCGATCAGACGGATCAGCCAGGTAGGGACCACGGTACTGATAATACCTCCTGCAAGCACTGCCAGTCCGTTGAGCACCAGGACAGCAACACCGGTTCCAAGCAAAATATCCTTCAGCTTGAACCTGGAAGTCATTGCCACCAGCATCAGCTGTGTTTTGTCACCCATTTCCGCAATAAACTGGGTAAAAAGCACTTTCATAAATAACAGCATTTTTCTTCTCCTTTGCATATTCATCCGCTCTGGAGCCATAAAAAAAGACCCACGTATACTCTATCTCTGTAACAGAAATAAAATATACATGAGTCTCATTCTTTAAGATTTGCCAGGTGCATGCACCAGTATGTTGACAAACCACGTCTACACGCGAATTACTCCCTCACGGAATTAATTTTCGTCATTGTAGCAAAGTTGAGAAATTTTGTCAAGAGCATTAGAAAGCTCCGCCTGTGCTATACAAGAGAACCGGCGATTCCTGCCGACACCACTAGAAATCCCTGCCTGCACCGCCACCGCCGAAGCTTCCTCCGTCTCCGGAGCTTCCGCTGTCGTAGCTGTCATAATCATCATCCCTGTCATCGTCATTACCGGAACTTCCGCCGCTGCTTTTTCCCCCTCTTCCCAGGAGCCAACTCAGCGGAAACAGGGAATTAAAGAGCCGGTGCAGTACACTCATACGGCTGAAATTCTTTTTCCAGTAGTCTGCGGTATCCTTTCCCGACAATTTCATTATCAGACCCTTCAGAACCAGAACCATAGTTACGATAAGAAATACAGGCAGCATCACGCACAGCAGATATGCGCCCACCATGAGCAAAACGATCATTACAAGCCCCAGTGCGATCTCCCAGACAGTTCCCTCATCCTCATCGTCGTCCACATCCTGCTGCACCTTCTCATACCTGGGAGCTGTTATCTTCTCCAAGCCGTATTCCTCACGGATCTCATTTAGCAGTGCATAATAAAGCTCCACGGTACCTTTTTCAAACTGATTGTCTTTATAGGAAGGAACTGCATATTCATCCAGAAGTCGTCCGGTCTTTGAATCAGGCAGCTTTCCCTCAAGACCGTAGCCGACAGATACCCAGACTTTACGGTCCGAAACCGAAAGGACGATCAGGACACCATTATTTTTCTTCTTTGAACCAATTCCCCATTTGCGGCCGGTTTCCACTGCATAATCACTGATGTCTTCCCCATCGGTGGTATCCACGGTAAGGACAACCAGCTGCGCTGTGGTATCCTCATACAGCTGCTCACCAGCCTTGCAAAGCTCTTCCTTCCAGGTATCGCTGAAAACCCCTGCATAATCATTAACATAGAATTCTTTTGTGGCAGACGGGATCTTCCCGAAAGCTGCCAGCGTACTTCCGGACAGCGTCAATACAAAAGCCAGTAGCACAGCCATCCGTCCGATCCATTTTTTCATAGGATATTCTCCCTCTATCCGTTCTTTCATTTCATCAGAACAATGGTCTGATCTTATCACTCTGCCAGCATATCCCCTACATCCAGCGTATCTGCTGCTGAATCATCGGCCTCAAAATATGACGCCTTCTCAAAGCCAAGCATAGAACCAAATACATTCCCGGGGAATTTCACAAGCCTTGTGTTATAAGCTTTCACAGCCTCATTATAATCTTTTCTCGCTACAGAGATCCGGTTTTCGCTTCCGGACAGTTCATCCATCAGGCCCACATAAGTAGTATTGCTTTTCAGTTCCGGATAATTTTCCACCACAACCTTCAGACCGGAAAGTGCACTGTCCATCTGCTGATCTGCCTCAGATTTCTCTTCCACGGTATCTGCATTCATCAGCTGGTCCCGCGCCTCCAGAACCCTGTCAACAACCCCCGTCTCATGCTTCGTGTAACTTTTTACCGTGCTGACGAGATTCGGGATCAGATCTGCACGTCTCTGCAGCATGGTATCCACATCAGCCTCTGCAGTTTCCACAGCTTCTTTATTTCCGGCAAGCCCGTTGTAACTGAGCATAAGTCCTCCGGCAAGGACCACGATCACTGCAATAACAGCCAAAAATACTTTCTTCATCTCTTTTCCTCCCTTCCGATATCACAGATAACCTTTCAGCCTGCGATACAGGATTTTTTATATCCCCATTGTACCAGAGCATACAGGATTCCACCAGAAAAAGCTCACCTTTTCAGTCAGAATTTTTCTGCTATTTCTATAAGTCCCTGATATATTTTTTCGGAAAGCGGAATGGAAACACCGAGTCTCTTCGCTTCTTTCACAATATAGCCGCTGAAGGTTTCCAGCTCCGTCTGTTTTCTCCGGATGCGAAAATCTCTCTGCAGGGAGCTGGTTGCATTATCTGCATGTACATGGCGGAATTTATGGATCACCTCATTGATGTGCTCATCCGTCAGCGCAACCCCCTTGGCCTGACCTACACTGGCAGCTTCCCATACAAGCTTCTCATACTGCTGCGCTTTCACCGGATCTCTGCGGAGCTCCCCGATGGTATTATCATAAAAAGCAGTCATCACATTAAAGGCACAGTTGAGGATATACTTTCTCCAGATTTCCACCTCGATATCCCCCTGATCCTTATAGTCAATATCCGCACCTTTCAGGATCCCTGCCACTTCTGCAACTTTCTTCTGCTGCCGTTCATCCGCATCTTTTATTCCAATACAAAGCCACGTAAACGTATCCTGCTGGGAAATGGAAAAATCCTCATTGGCAAAAGCCACCGTATAGATCAGCGAATCCACAACCGTTCCCTTACCAACCAGACGGCGGATGTTTTCTCCCGGATCCACACCATTCATCACAGGAATGATCACTGTGTCATCCGTGACCATGTCCCGGATACTTTCGCACACCTCAGCCAAAGAATAATTTTTTACACAGATAAAAATATAATCCTGCTGTCCCATATCCTGAATTGGAACTACCCGCTCTGGCTTTGCCACGATCTCACCCTTATAATCACTGTGGAGCACCAGGCCTTTTTTCCGGATGCTCTCTGCCCTGGCGCCACGTGCAACCATCGTCACATGCGGATACGCCTTCGCCAGCAGCCCGGCTATGTAACCACCAACACCACCAATTCCGATCACTGCGATCTTTTTCTCTTCTGTATTCATATTTTCTGTTTCCTTTCCTGCTGTTTCTCACTGAGGATTTACCCTCCCCGGAAAAAATGTGGATATTCACGATCCACATTGACAAACAGCATGGATATTCACAATCCGCATTCGCTACCTGCTCATTGTATCAAATATTCCCATACATTTCCAGAAAGCAATTTTCAGTAATATCCTATTCGAAAAAAATACAGAAACTTTTTATCCCGTCTTTTTTTGTCCCGGATTCTGGTGTATACTGGATATAAATTTTTTACGAAAAAAACAAAAATGTGAGGTGACAAAAATGGATACCAAACCCGTTTTTCACGGAAGTGATATAGAAAAGATCTGCAGCTACTACAATCTGAAAAAAGAAAACATCGTCAAATTCGGTGCAAATGTCAATCCTCTGGGACTTTCCCCAAAAGCCGGCAGAGCCATTGCAGAACACGTGGATATCCTTTCCTCCTACCCGGACAGAGAATACACATCCCTTCGGAATACGATTTCCAGCTACTGCAATATTCCCGCTGATTTCATCCTTCCGGGAAACGGCTCCAGTGAGCTGATCTCCCTTCTGATCCAGGAGCGTGCCCCGAAGCATACTCTGATCCTTGGACCTACCTATTCTGAATACTCCAGAGAGCTCTCTTTCTCCGGAAGTACCCAGGAATACTACCACCTTCAGGAAAGCAATGATTTCGAGCCGGACATTCCGGATCTCTGCCGGAAGCTGGAGCAGGACTATGATTTTCTCATCCTCTGCAACCCCAACAATCCGACCTCCTCTGCCATCACCCAGGAAGAGCTTCGCAGACTTATCGGTTTCTGTGCAGAAAAAAATATCTTCGTGATGATCGACGAAACTTATGTGGAATTTGCCCCGGATATCAACGCCATCACCGCAGTTCCGCTGACACGGGAATTCACCAATCTCATGGTACTCCGCGGCGTATCCAAATTCTTCGCTGCTCCCGGAATGCGCCTGGGCTACGGCATCACCGGAAATATGGACTTTCTTGCAAAAATGCGCGAAAAACAGACACCATGGTCACTTAACAGCCTTGGTGCCTTTGCAGGAGAGATCATGCTGCAGGATGAAGATTATATTAAAGAAACCAGAAATCTGATCCTTTCCGAACGCGACCGGATGATCCGGGAGCTGAAGGATACAGATACCTACAAAATCTATCCCGCCTATGCAAACTTTATCCTGCTCCGGATCCTGAAAAACGGACTGACCTCCTATGACGTATTTGAAGCCTGCATCAGACAAGGCATGATGATCCGTGACTGTTCTTCCTTCCAGTGCCTGGACGGGGAATTTGTACGATTCTGTATTATGATGCCGGAGGATAATTCACGGCTTGTTAAAGTGCTGAAATCACTGTAAAAGCTGTACAATACAATCCTGGATTTCCGGATCCCCTGTTTTATGCTTCCGGTGCCTGACAGACATTTCTGTCAGGCATTTTTTTACCTGCATATTTTTCTGTAAGGATCACATTCTCACAACATACAGGGCCTCTTTTTTGTTTGAATACTATACGTTTTTACATCATTCTCAAACGATAACTCGCGCTTCGTACTCGTGACACCTCGTTTGAATACTATACGTTTTTACATCATTCTCAAACTGCTGCAATTCAACAATTCTGGTTACTGCAGTTTGAATACTATACGTTTTTACATCATTCTCAAACTAATGCGAGGGATACCGTAGTTGATACATTGTTTGAATACTATACGTTTTTACATCATTCTCAAACCGTGATATCCTGTGTGCCGTACATGACGGTGTTTGAATACTATACGTTTTTACATCATTCTCAAACGAATCAAGGCAGGATCCGCAGTGATGCCAGTTTGAATACTATACGTTTTTACATCATTCTCAAACACCGTGTGGATTTTCACTGCAGTTTCAATCGTTTGAATACTATACGTTTTTACATCATTCTCAAACCTCAAATTCAAAAATGAAGTGCCTCACACGCACATACATTATAGTATTCAACCTATTTTAATCAATAGACTTCACATCCATCTTTGTCAATTATATAATATTTTTTCATTTCTGAAAAGTCTCTTTGTATATTTTCAATAAATAATAATGAAATTTCATTATATACAGCATTTTTTATCAATTCCTGAATCTGTTCATTTTCAAGATAAGATCTTATATTTATAAAAACAAGCACTTTCTTTCCCATTAGCTCTGACATAAGTTTCATATACTGTGCAAGCTTTTCAGAAAAATCATACTCTCCTCCTTCCATCTTTACTCCCAATGCCTTAAACAACTGTTGAACATCCATAGCTGTGTCTATTTCAATATCATACCCACAAATACTTTCCAGACGAAAAATATAACTTTGTAAATCAGCATTCAGCTTCTGCGTATCTATGAACATCTCTTCTCCATATGCTGTTTTCTGAAGCTGTAAATACAATTTTTTCTGAATCCTGCGATCTTCAAAGTCTAAGGCAAAGGGACTCACAACTATTTCCACATATTTTGAAATATCAAGAATTATATCATCATCTGATAAAACGAATCCACCCTCTTCGCCTTCTGCCTGTAAATTCAGAAGATGTACATATTTCTGAAAAAGAGCTGGTGATTCAATGATCCACTCTGTTGCTTTTCTATAATCCAATTCTATCACGTTCTCCATATCCACATAGGCAAGTTTCATAAAATCACCAACCTTTCATCACTATCCAAAACCTCTGACTTTACTTCCCCAACTATCAAATCCATTTTTGAATACTGCTTCTCTGTTACAGACAATAATTGAACCAAACCTTCCGGTGGACTATTTTTATGAACGCTGTCTACAATACTCTTTACCACAGTCCCATTTAGTGCAATTTTGCAATACACAGATTCCTGTAACATCAAAAATCCATTTTTAAGTAAAAATTTTCGAAATTTAGTGTATTCCCGTCGTTGTTCTGACGTAACCACCGGAAGGTCAAAAAATACCAATACTCTCATAAATCTATAACTCAAATTTGTAAAATCGGATCAAAGCACTGTCATTCTCATTTAATGCATCAAACACGCTTTTACAGTAAATTTTTATCGCATTATTTACATATTGCTTTTTTCCATCTATCACAACTTCCTGATTTAAGATATCCACAAGGCGCATTTTTTCATCCTGAGCAAATTCCGTCATAGACATATTTACCACCTCACGGTCAACCAAAATGCGAAATGGTTCCATCAGATCTGAAGCAAAATTAAACTGATTAAACATATTATCATGGAACAATCCCAACTGTGTGATATAGCCTCCTGCAACAATTTCCCTTGTAAAAGCAGATAGAATAATACTATATCCATAATTTAATGCCGCATTCACTAAACTATCTTCTGTTCTGGTAAATGAAAGTCCAAATAGTGCATTAAAATATACTTTTGCTGCATGTCCTTCTCTATTCGTCTCATCCTTCCAACAAATCTCATTTAAATACGACTGCAGTACTCCCGATTCCTCCTTTCCCAGATATTCCAACAGTTCTTTTTGCTTTCGTATTTTTTCTGTTACAATTTCTGTCCATACTGCATCTTTAATACTACAATTCCATTGAATCTGCTTACGAACTTTATTACTGGTATCATGGCTTCCATAATATCCAATCAGTTCTGAAGACGGATTTCTTTTTTCATCACAGAAAATCACCTTAATCTTCTTTTTTGTCAGTTCGGCCAATAAACTGGTGGTAATTGACACTGCTGTGGATTCAATCAAAACCGTCGATATCTCTCCCAGATAAATTTTTGTCACTTCCTCATTACGTACTACCATATATCCTAACTGATAATCCAGTTTTGCACGTTTGGAAATAACAACAATCCGCCAACTCATAATTTCTGCAGATCAATCACCTTCTCGTAAATACCTGTTGGTGACTGATTGATCACGCAAACATTTTTACATTTTGTTATATTACTGTTTAATACTAAAATTCCCGCTTTTCCGGGGCCTTCAATTAGCTTCAAGTCTGACGCTACACTTTGACACTGAAACATATGTAAAATTTCATAAAGTACAACACATTTCTCTTCTATCTGCAGTTCATCAAACTTCTCTTTTTTAGAAGATAACGTTTTTGCCTGCTCTCCTAATCTATTACCATAAACTGAATTCTGCAGCTTGTACAAAAAAGTATTATACAATTGTCCTAACATCTCTTCATTCAATTTATCCGATTCGTAAATCTTAATTTCTTTATTTTCTTTTCTTCGATTCACAAATTTAACTACTTTCTTTAAAGTTGCTTCATCTTCTGTTGAAAGTATCAATTGATTTGCACATTTAAAAAGTAACTGATTACCTGTTCTACCTGATAACCACATAAAAAATCCACCAACCTGGAACAAAGAATCTATTTTAATTTTATCAAGTAACACTATCGGATTAATTAATTTCCTTTGCTCTTGAAGATAATTTTCCAATGCTTCCCTGTTATTTTCCAACTGCTTTTTCAGCCGAATGGGCACGTATTCAATTGTTCTCTTTTTCTTTCCTTTCTTTTCATCCGATTCTACTAATACAAAGTAAGCACCCGCTTCTTTATTATATCCGCCATATTTCTCAATATCACACAGTCTCTCATCACTGCCCTTAACCGGCACTTGTCCTTTTCCTTTCTTCATGAGCTGCTGATCGAACAATCCACCTGTAGCCTCATGGACTCTGCGTGTAACCAGAATATTATTCTTTTTCATAATGTTCCGGACAGTTCCAATCGTACCATTCTCTCCGGAAATCCAGGCAATTTCTCCATTTCTTTCTACTTCGCCATACGTAAACAGTTTCTTAAGGTTATAGCTTCTGTTTGAATGATTTTCAATAAAATTCACCGGGCTTTTTGTAAATTTTACCAGATAAGTATTTCCAACAACTATATTAAGATAAGCATCTTTGGCATGATGTAGATCATTCATATCTCTTACCTTAATAAAATTAAATTTATGTCGAAATTCAGAAACTGTTCGAGCCTTCACATAGACGATTTCTGTATCCGGCATAGCCTGTTTCAATATACTGGCTACAACCTTTGTCGTCTGTCGGTTTTCTACCAGCTGTCTGGAAATAAAGCCTGCCAGCTCTGCTGGCTCAAATTCTGTAGCACGTGTCAGACGTTTATATTTCTCCTCTGAAATAAATCCGGCATTTTTTAATGCTTTCCAAAATCCCCTACATTTTTCCCGGATGTCAGCCTGAATTGGATACACGTCCGTCTTTTCCAAATTCAGAATTCTTTTTACAAGCACACGATTGTCAATACTATCATCCATAGTTTTCGACTGGGGATAAATATGATCTATATCATATTTTTGATTATTCCACAATTCATCCAAATCTATCGGCAGTCCAGTATACATACATCTTCCCATTTGTGTATAATACAAAAATAACCTGTCACTTCTTAAATCAGCTTCCTGACATTTTTCCAGTTTACTCTGCAGATTTTCATCATACAGTTCTTTTTCATATTTACTACAGTATTTGTAAAGATCCAGTAGTCTCTTTTTTCTGGATTCTGTTCTTCCACTATTCGTTTTTTCCCTTGCCACTTCCACAAAAACTCTCTTTGGCAACGTTTTCTGTATTTTGCAGATTTCTTTTACAATCAACAGTGCTTGCCATACCTGGCGTTTTACAGACGGAGAAATATTCAATTCTTTTATTGTCTCATATGAAATTTCTTTATTGTCTAATTGTCCATTCTCTTTTTCTACCTCATTTCTAAATGTATATTTAGCGCTCAGTAACTGAGAAAGATTATCCTGAGTTCCCCAGAGTGTTTTTATAATCGTCCACTCTTCCTCTCCTTGTACCGAAATTGCAATTCCATTTAAAAATTTTTTTGATAACCTTCCCCATCCTCGATATGATAAATTACTTAAACTTTCTCTTTGCTTATCTGTCAGCTGTGGACATATTTTTCCAATTCGTTTTCTTAACAATGAACGTGCATCACCAAACAATGTAACATTTAAAATGATTTCTTCTTTTTCTCTTTCACTCAAATGCACATCTGTCAGTTTTTCTTTAAAGTCATGATAAGCAGTCAGTGAACCTTTAAAATCTCCATCGATTCCTGTGATAACTGTATTTTCATCGATTTTTCCTTCTATCAGTAAATATCTCTTAAACTTTTTTTGAGTAACTTTCCGATATCTCTGAAATACTTCTTCATATATTTTCTGTTTTAATTCTACTGATAATAATTCGCCATTCAGACGGACATTATTAAGCTCATTTAACACTTCAAATTTACTATATAAAAGTGAATACTTCGGAAGCACATCTTCATGAATAAGATATGTGCATTTATTTGTCATCCGGCGGATAAATCTTTCCGCACTGACCTCCTCATCCACAATATCAGTAAAGTTCCACGGATAAATTTTTCCTTCTTTTCTTTTTACCCAATTTGTCTTTTTTCCATCTATCGAAATTCCATTTAGAGGTCCTACATAATAAGGCACTCTGAAGGTGAAAATCTGGCGAATTTTATCTCCTTCTCTTTTCAACAACGGAATCCGTTCCTGCAAATTAGTTATAATTGCATTCAACTCATATAAGTGTATCTGGTAAGGAATGACACTATTTGCTCCTGTTGATTGCTTCGGCAAAAAATTTCCGGTTTCTAATTCTTTCTTCAACCAATCTGTTTTCTCAGAATCATTTATACGTTCAATTACACTCTTTTTCAGATATGCATAAAAATCTTCCTTCGTGCATTTTTTTCCTTCAAAGTCCTTCTTTTTTCCGTTTATATTTACAGTTCCTATATACGCACAATAATTTTTATATTTTCCACTTGTGTCTGTAAATATCTCTTTGTATGCTTCTATTGAAATATCTTCTTTCACTATTTTTTTTAAATGCTGTAAGTCTTTATGATGTTTTTCATATAAAGCGACTTTTGCTTCCGAAATAGAAGAATATTTATTCAGAATATCTGCAAGTGCTGCCCAGTCGTATACAGCTTTTGCGCTTTCAATAATATAATATCTCTCATTCAGATTATTTTTTAACTCAACCTCATAATCATCAAAACCTGCATCCGCAAAGGAGATTTTCGGTCTTTCCGTTTCATCCAAAGATTTATCGTTAAAAATATTGCTTAACTTTACGGTACATCCTGATATCAGAGCCAACAGCTCCTTTTCTTTTACACGTGTAACCTTAAGCAATTTAATAAGTGTTGTTTTTTTAGCCGACCTTGTTAAGTTAACATTTTTCAATATTTTTTCTATATCATGATAAGTTTCTTCCGTAATTTCTCCGTCAAATCCCATTTCTTCGTTTCTTACCACTTCAAGAAACTGATCAAACGTCGTTCTGAATTCTCTTATCTCTTCAATACTCCCATTTAACAGAAAATGTCCTCTATGTTTCATCATATGATGAAATGCCAGATAAACCAGTCGAATATCCGGTGTTTCTTCTGTAGTCATTAGATATTTTCTCAAATGATAGATTGTCGGAAATTTTTCATGATATTCTTTATCCGTAAACTCTTTATCTATAAATAATAAATACGGCATTTCCGGACAATTCCCGTTTTCATCTCTTTTATCTTCTGCCCAGTATCGGCTTTCTTTCATTCGTCTGAAAAATCCCGAATCTTTCTCAGCAATTTCTTCTGCAAAAATTTCCTGAAGCCATTCAATTCTCTGATTTCTTCTTTTTAATCTTCTTCGAGCTGTACGATTGATTCTTCGATCTTCAGCTGTATTTGCAGACTCAAACAGCCTGGTTCCCCACAAAGCTTTTCCATGTGCACGCAAAATATGGTATTGATCATCCGTAACTGCCCAACCAACAGATGCACTTCCCATATCTAATCCCAAATAATAATCCTTCTCCATAGTTGTCTCCTTGTTAAGTTTTTTGTTTAATTGTATCATATTTTTATTGATTCTGAATATTTTTCACTTATTTCTTATATTTTTATAAAACAAAAGAGCTACCGGAAAACCGATAGCTCTGCTTCCACACACTGTGGGTCATTTCTTCAATGACGTGTTCGATAAATCGTTATTTGAACTTATGACGTAAAACATATAGTATATTAATACTATACAAGGTTCTTTCAATTTTGTCAATCGATTTGTCAGAGATAATCAAATTATCAAAAAACATCATTCTCAAATATAGTACAGTTTTCTCTAAAAACAAATTGACCTTTGGTCTCAATATTTTCACGTCGCGGCTTTCAGACCTTATTGATCTTTACTCACCGCACCTTTTATTTATTTTAAAATCATTTCTTGTTAATTTCTAATATTTCCATTTTATTATTCTTTTTATTTCTTTGAAAATTTTCAATTTCTTGATTCATATTTATGTGAAAAGTATCTTCAATTTCAGCAATCATCTTATAAGCCGGATTCTTTATTTTTCCTCTCTCCAAACGTCCTATCTGCGTCTCGGAGTATCCCGTTGCCACGGCAAGATCTTTCCGACTCATTTTCCTTGCAACTCTCTTTTCATATACTATGATACCAAAAATTTCAAAATATTCCATTTATGGAATCTCCTCCTGTGCTATTATTTTTAATTTTTCTCTGAGTTTCATGTTTGTCACCTCCTTTTTTATTTGGCAAAATTAAAAGAACACATCTATTGTAACATATATTTTCATATAAAAACGGTCACATATGAACATGCATCATTGATTTCTTTGCCGTCAAAACAAACTTTTTTTAGGCTTATTAAAGCAAAAAGGACCAATCTCTCTCGACTGACCCTCAATTAGTTCGACAAACCCTCAAAACTCTGATCATTCAAAAAGCCACCATATGACAAATGACTCTTCATCTGCCATACAGCGGCTTCTTCTTTATTTTATACATTCTCTTCTTTCAAATCCTACTCTTGCATTTAAAACACTAAACTTATATCCCGAATCTATCAATACTCAAACTAATTCCCCTTAACTCAATATTAAATAAATCACAAATAATATTAATCCATATACTAATAATTGCCCTAAAATGTACATAACACTACTCCTATTAGTTTGAATACTATACGTTTTTACATCATTCTCAAACTCTATCTGTGCTTGGCAACGGAGGTGTTGCGTTTGAATACTATACGTTTTTACATCATTCTCAAACACTGTTATCAATCGTTCCTGCTCATGGCTGGTTTGAATACTATACGTTTTTACATCATTCTCAAACTACACCGGCACCGACATCAACCATGCCTGTTTGAATACTATACGTTTTTACATCATTCTCAAACAATGGAATGTCTGGGTACCATTACTAAATCGTTTGAATACTATACGTTTTTACATCATTCTCAAACAGAGGAAAAAGAGGGGTCTCCCGAACGCAAGTTTGAATACTATACGTTTTTACATCATTCTCAAACCTCAAATTCAAAAATGAAGCGCCTCATCTGCGCTTATCGTATGATATTCAAACCTTGAAAAGTAATAAATTCACATTTATATTATCAATTATAAAATATCTTTTATCTTTTGAGAAGTCTCTTTGTGTATTTTCAATATTTTTATTCTCAAACCAACCCCAACACCTTCAACGCATTACTCTCCGTCACAGCCACAACCTCCTCGCAGCTGATTCCCTTAATCTCCGCAATGGTCTTCACAACCTCCGGCAGATACAGGGAGCTGTTTTTCTTTCCACGGTTCGGCACAGGTGCCATGTAGGGGCAGTCGGTTTCAAGCAGGATCTGATTCAACGGTGCATACTCTGCCACTTCCTTCAGCTTCCGAGAATTCTTAAAAGTAACCACTCCGCCGATTCCAAGATAAAGTCCCATATTCAGATACTCCCTTGCAATCTCCTTACTATAGGAAAAACAATGGATAACTCCGCCATACATCCCATCCTGCATATATTCTTTCACAATATTCAGCGTATCCTCTGCTGCGTCACGGCTGTGGATCATAAATGGGAGCTTTTTCTCACGGGCGATGTCCATCTGCTGGCGGAATACCTTCTGCTGGAGAAGATGCTCCTCCTTCTCCTTATGCCAGTAATAATCCAGGCCGATCTCACCTACGGCTACCGTTTTTTTCATGTCGCAATATCTGCGGATCTCATCCAGCACAGCTGCATCCACCTTATCCGCATCATCCGGATGAACACCCACTGCGCCATAAACAAAAGGATACTTCTCAACCAGATCATAAACCCGGTCAAAATGTCCCACAGAAGCACATACATCCACAATATGCCCGATCCCGCTCTCCTGCATACTATCCAGCATGGCAAAACGATCCTCATCAAAAGCCTCATCATCATAATGTGCATGAGTATCAAAAATCATAGCTTTATCCACAGTCATCTCGTCACCGACGGAAACTTTTCCACCTTTCAGCACTCTTGTAAACACACCTTCCCGGGGCATGATGCACTCACCCATCTTCTGAAAAATAGCACAGCCATTGTGGCACTCTTTTCCGATCTGAGTCAGCTCCAGCACAACCTCACCACAGCGAAATCTGGTGCCAACCGGAAGCTTTGCAAAATCAATCCCTTCCACAACCAGATTCTCACCAAAAGCACCATCCTCGACCTCTGCGCCCTTCGCACGAAACGCATCGATCTTTTCACCGGAAAGAAGACTCACCTGCCGGTGCCACTTTCCGGCATGAGCATCCCCCTCAAGCCCCCAGTCCTCCACAAAAACCGCAGACCCAACATTCTTCTTCTGTGTTCCTTTCTTCTCACTGATACAAACCGCAAGTACTTTTCCCATAGCAAACTCCTATTAATCACACATCATTACCAAATTTATTCCTATATCACACCAGCAATATTGATTTCCAAAACCTACCACATGTAACTCTCAAGCCTCAGGAATTATGAATCGCTGGAGATGAATTTTAATCATAAAACCTACCACATTCAACAACCAGCCCAACGGAGGCAGGGCCAGTGCGGTGACGTTAGCGGAGCGGCCGTCGAGAGGCGAGTATAGCTGCTGCCACCGAGCGCCCTGTTTGAGCCACAGGCGAGTTGGCGCGAATGGCAGCAAACCAGCGACGCAGCCGAACAGGCCGCGCAGCGTGTCACCGTACTGGCCCTGCCTCCGTTGGGCGTCCGTTCGTTAGTCTAAGTATACACCACACACTACCGTCCGCATTCTCCAGCATCGCCGGTCAAAATCTCAATCCCATGCCCCAACGCCTCAATAATAACCTCCAGGCACTCCCTGACAGCCTTAGGACTCCCCGGCAGGTTAACGATCAACGTCCCCTTCCGGATCCCGGCCGTAGCCCGGCTCAGCATCGCCCGCTTCGTGATCGTCAGACTAAACGCCCGCATCGCCTCCGGAATCCCCGGCACACGCCGCTCGATCACATCCTCTGTAGCCTCCGGTGTCACATCCCTCTGAGAAAACCCGGTACCACCCGTAGTCAGGATCAGCTCCGCAAGCCCCAGATCTGCGATCTCAGCCATCCGGCTCCCAAGCATCCCACGGTCATCCGGCAAAACATCCACAGAAACAACCTCATACCCGGCCGCCTCCATAATCTCCTTCACAGCAGGACCACTAAGATCCTCCCGCTCTCCTCTGTACCCCTTATCACTAGAAGTGATCACAGCAACTCTCTTCATCACTCAACCTCCGATCTGAGCCATACAAAGCTTCTCCGTCTTATCATCCTTCTGTCTCTCCAGACCTCCGCCAAAAACATGCCCGTCCGGTTTCTCCGCCAAAGCCTCCAGGATCACAGCCTTCAGCACCTCATCCGAACCACCACTGCGGATCACCTCCCGAAGATCCCTTCCCGCCGCATACTGCAGACAAGTCTTCAAAAAGCCCTGAGAAGTCAGCCGGATCCGGTTACACTCCCCACAGAACTTATGGCTCACCGCGCTGATAAACCCGATCTTTCCGGAAAAACCATCCACATCATAATAATGACACGGTCCATTCCCAAGGGGCTCCCCAACATACGGCGAAAACCGCGGAAGCTTTTCCCCAAGGATCCGAAGCAGTTCCTCCTCCGACACCCCATGAAATTCTTTTCCCATCCCAATGGGCATCATCTCAATAAACCGCACATGCACCCTGTGATCCCTGGCAAAAAGCGCCACCCGGCAAAGATCCTGCTCCGGGATCCCAAGAGGCACACAATTGATCTTCAGTGAAATCTCCGGATACTTCATTGCCTCCGAAATCCCTTCCAGCGTCCGCCCCAGTTCATCCCGCCGCGTGATCCTCCTGCTGCAGGCCTCATCCAGCGTATCCAGGCTGATATTCAATCCGTCCAGCCCCGCCCGGGCAAAATCACTCATCTGATCTTTCAGAAGCACACCATTTGTAGTCAGAGTCACCTTCTCGATCCCCGGCATATTTTTCAGTTTTTCCACCAGCTGAGGCATCCGCGGCCGTACAAGCGGTTCCCCGCCGGTCAGCTTGATCTTCCGGATACCCAGCTCTGCCATCACCCGGCAGATCCTCAAAATTTCCTCTTCCTGCAAAATGAGGGAGCGCTCCACATGTTGCACTCCCTCCTCCGGCATACAATAAATACACCTCAAATTACATCTGTCAGTTACGGAAATCCTGAGATAATCAATATTTCTTCCGCACCTGTCTATCATTATTTTTCCTCAAAACGAAAATCTCCGCTTTTGCCTCCTGTTTTTTCTTCCAGATGGATATCAGACATGACCATATGCTTGTCAATTGCCTTGCACATATCATAAATGGTAAGAAGCGCCACCTGAACACCTGTCAGCGCCTCCATCTCCACGCCTGTTTTTCCCTCTGTTTTTACCGTGCAGAATACACGGATCACTCCCGCATCCTCATCGGTCTCAAAATCCACAGAACACTTCTGGATGGGAAGTGGATGGCACATGGGGATTAGCTCAGAAGTACGCTTCACACCCATGATACCTGCCACACGGGCCACACCAAGTACATCACCCTTTTTCACATTTCCGCTTTTTACCGCGGCCATGATCTCCGGGCTTACCTGAATGGAACCCGTGGCTGTTGCCGTACGGTGAGTGACCGGTTTGTCGGACACATCCACCATAACAGCATTGCCGTTTTTATCAAAATGATTCAATTCCATATCTGTCTATACTTAGCAGATCTCAGCGCCTGCAGGCATCTCTTTCTCCGGTACCATCAGGGAAAGATTTCCGTCTGCATCCTCTGCACAGAGGATCATACCCTCGCTGAGGATTCCGGCAAGCTTGGCAGGCTTCAGGTTTGTAACGACCATAACCTTTTTGCCCACCATTTCCTCTGCGGAATAATGAGCCTTGATTCCGGATACGATCTGACGAACCTGGCTTCCGATCTTAACCTGAGAGCAGAGAAGTTTTCTGGATTTCTTAACCTCCTCACAGGCGATGATCTCACCAACCTGGAACTGCAGCTTCTCAAAATCATCGAAAGTGATCTCCGGCTTTGCCTCGATATCGATCACATTCTCTGTTTTCTCCTCTTCTACCTCTTCCTTCGGCTCTTCTTTCGGCTCTTCTTTCTTCGGATGAAGCTTCTCAACCTTCTCAAGAACCTCTTTCAGGTCAAGTCTCGCAAAAAGGATCTCCGGTTTGTCGGTTACGCGGTTTCCTGAAGGATAAAGACCAAACTGCTCCATCTTCTCAAGAGTTCTCTCGTTTGCGTTGAGCTGTACAAGAATACGCTCTGTTGTACGCGGCATAAAGGATTTCAGAAGAGATGCGCCGATGCAGATTCCCTCAACCAGGTTGTAGAGAACGGTTGCAAGACGATCCTGCTTTGTCTCATCCTTTGCAAGTGCCCATGGCATTGTCTCGTCGATATATTTGTTGCAGCGTTTAAACAGAGAGAATACCTCTGTGATAGCATCTGCCACACGAAGCTTGTCCATTTTTGCGGAAACGTTCTTCGGAACCTGAAGGATGAAGCTCTTAAGATCCTCATCAACCGGCTCAGTAACATTCTTATTCTCAACGACTCCGTTAAAATATTTGTTAGACATGGAAATTGTACGGTTTACAAGATTTCCAAGTGTGTTTGCAAGGTCGGAATTCAGTCTCTCAACCATCAGCTCCCATGTAATCACACCGTCATTCTCAAATGGCATTTCATGGAGTACAAAATAACGGACAGCATCTACACCGAAGAACTCAACCAGCTCATCTGCATAGATTACATTTCCTTTGGATTTACTCATTTTTCCATCGCCCTGAAGCAGCCATGGATGTCCGAATACCTGTTTCGGAAGCGGAAGATCCAGAGACATCAGGAAGATCGGCCAGTAAATGGTATGGAAACGAATGATATCTTTTCCGATCAGGTGAAGATCTGCCGGCCAGTATTTGTTGAATTTATCGCTGCTGTTTCCGTCGCAGTCATAGCCGATACCTGTGATATAGTTTGTCAGGGCATCCAGCCATACATATACAACGTGCTTCGGATCGAAATCTACCGGGATTCCCCATTTAAAGGATGTTCTGGATACACAGAGATCCTGAAGTCCCGGAAGAAGGAAGTTGTTCATCATCTCGTTTTTACGGGACTCCGGCTGGATGAAATCCGGATGTGTGTTGATGTAGTCAATAAGCTTATCTGCATATTTACTCATTTTGAAGAAATATGCCTCTTCCTTGGCAGGTACGCATGGACGTCCGCAATCCGGACATTTGCCGTCTACAAGCTGGGACTCTGTGAAGAAGGACTCACATGGTGTACAGTACATTCCTTCATAATGACCCTTGTAGATATCTCCCTTTGCATACATTTTTTTGAAGATTTTTTTGACCTGCTCTTCATGGTCTTTATCTGTTGTACGGATGAATTTATCATAGGATGTGTTCATCAGATCCCAGATGCGTTTGATCTCACCGGAAACGTTATCTACGAATTCCTTTGGTGTAACACCAGCTTCCTCAGCCTTCAGCTCGATCTTCTGGCCATGCTCATCAGTACCTGTCTGAAAATATACGTCATAACCCTGCTGTCTTTTAAAACGTGCGATCGCATCCGCAAGAACGACCTCATAGGTATTTCCGATATGCGGTTTACCGGATGTGTACGCAATGGCAGTGCTGATATAATATCTCTGCTTTTCCATCTTTTCTTTCCTCCATAAATATAAAAATAAATTGTGTACTTACTCATAACGGACTGAAAATATATTCCGTCAAAACAGGAAATTTCCTGTCCGGGGACATTGGAAGATTACCAAGTAATTCTCAGCGACATAAAAAAACGTCTTCTCATACCATAATGATATGAGAAGACGAGTTATTACCCGTGTTACCACTTCTTTTCGCTCCTGCCTCGCGGCAAAAACCTCATCAGGTACAGCAAGCTCTATACCCTTCCGCTATAACAGGCGGTCCTGTCACTGCCTGCCGGTGTCCGTTAAATCGGACATTCGCACTTCGCTTATCGCGTTTAAACCGGTTCAGCAATGCCTCTCCGAAGCCATCTTCCATCTGTGCCTGCACATCCCTCTCAGTCTCGGAACTCCTGCATAAAGTGAACCTTTACCATTCACTCTGCCGCAGATCTATGACCGCAACTGCGTCACAGCCTGCATCTAAAAAGTCCTCCGGGGATTTCCCTGTAGTACGGTGTACACATGTACTCTCTTCTTCCATGAGTTTTCCATATGGGAAAATCGTAACACATTTCCGATGGTTTGTAAACGGGGAATTTCGATACTGTATTACATTCTCCTCTGCCTGTACATCCACCGCCACGCCATCCGGAACGCAATGGTTGTCAGCGTCATTCCTGCTGCCATGCTCACCGCAAAAAGGATCGTATAGATTCCGTCTTTCTGGAATTTTGCCCAGTCCTTCATCAACATCCAGTTCATTGTCCGGTAAAGTGCTGCTCCCGGAATCAACGGAATTGTCGCAGAAACCAGAAATACAGTTACCGGCGTTTTATGAATTCTTGCCATACATTCTGCATACAAAGTAATAGCTACTGTTGACCAGAAACCGCACACATACGGACTTGGCGTTATGAACTCTACTGCCAGATATACAGCCCAGGACAGACATCCACCCAATGCCGCAAACCAGAGTTTTTTTCCATGGATATTAAATAATGCCGCAAAGCCGAGGGATCCTGTGAAGGATACGACCAGCTGTATGATTTCCCGCATATTTTCCTCCTGAATAAATCATAACTACTATCAAATGCTCCCATTATCTGCTGCATTTCGCTACTCCGCAATTGATGCAGTATGTGAACTCCTCATTCACTGCTTATTGCTTTTCGTAACCTTCAAGAGAACTTCCCTGATTCGGTTAAAACAACAGATTCGCCACCGTAAAACCAAGGCCCACGACCAGTGCCAGCAAAAGTGCCTCCATACATCGGATCAAACCTGTAATGGTATCTCCTGAAAACATATCACGCAATGAATTGGTAAATGCAATTCCCGGTATCAGAAGCATGATATTTCCGATACTGATCAGATCCGCATGATGTCCAAGCCCGATCAGAACTGTAAGATTGGAAAGTACTCCGCCGGCTCCGCAGCAAAGAAGCACTGTCAGTAGCGAGTTTAATGCACCTTTTTTTACAAAAGCCTCAAACAGCTTCAGGGCGATACCAATCAGCGCAGAAGCGATCATATCGTTGACATCTCCTCCGAAAAACACAGAAAAAGAACCTGAAATTACAGCATAGATCAAAATCTGCGTTTTAAAAGAATATCCTTGTTTATCCCGGATCTTTTCCAGCCCCTTCTGGATCTCCTCCGGCTTCGGCCGATACTCACAGATGTATCTGGAAAGCTGGTTCAGGTCATCCAGCCGTCCCAGATCATTGGACATTCCCGGCACACGCCGCGTCTGGGTGCAAATACCGAAATCCTCTCCATAAATAGTCGTCACAATACTGGATGTGATAGAAAAAACATCTGCCCGGGTGGCTCCATATGCCAGGCAGATCCGCCGTATGGTATCTTCCACACGTCCAACCTCTGCTCCGCAGCAAAGAAGCTGTTCACCAATTGTCATCGCATAATATAAATACTGTTCCGCTTCCTCCCGCGTCATCCGGCATCCCTCACTTTCCTGCTTTATTTCATTTTTATCTATTTTAGGACACGTAAATATTAAAATCAACAAGGATTTTTTGTCTTAATATTCATTTCTTCTATATTTTCTCAAAGTAATAAGCAGATATTTTCGCTCAAAATAAAACACCACCCGGACAAAAAAGATATCTATCCCTTCTGTCCGGATGGTGTTTGTGTTTGAAAATCCAATGCTCTGCTCAGTTTTTATTTATTTGAAATCTAATAGATCTTATGCAAGTTTTCCGCCAAGTTCACGGCAAGCTGCAAGTCCTTCATCATCAGGTGTGTTGTTTACAATGAGTCCTTCATCATCAACAAGCTCTGCGCCTGCGTCTTTTGCTCTGCCGCACCAGGTTCTCATCCACTCTCCGTCGCCCCAGTCATAGGAACCGAAAAGCGCAACTTTCTTACCGGAAAGTTTGCCTTCCAGATCAGAGAAGAATGGCTCGAACTCACCATCCTCAAGCTCCTCATCTCCCATTGCCGGACAACCAAGTGCCAAAACATCATAAGAGAGAGCTTTATCTACATCTGCATCTGCAACTTCCATGATCTCAACATCCGCACCAGCTGCTTTTGCACCTTCCTCAACAGCCTGCGCCATAGCCTCTGTGTTACCTGTAGAAGACCAGTAAATAATTCCTACCTTGCTCATCTTAAAAACCTCCTGTTTTTAAACTTTATATTATACGCACATCTGAGATGTACAGAGATGCTTCATACCAACAACCTGCAAAATCGAATACCCCGCACGAATCTGCGCCGCAGTAAACTCCCGGCACTTATCGTAGCTGTCAAAAATCCTGCGAGCCTGCTCCACATCATCATAAACCTTCCAGTAACCACACATCTTGCAGCCACTGCCTCCGAACTTCCGGAAGCCCTTCACGTCTTCAATGGGATAACCCAGGAAAAGTCCGATCTCATGAGGAAACTCCGTCTTATGAAAAAATCTCTCCTTCAAACGGGCGATCATCTCATCCAAAGAACTATCTATATTATACCCATCCTGAAGCAAAAGTTTCCTGGCTTCATCCTGCTTAAGATATTCCTGCAGCATATCCGGCCGGTACACCAGAAGAAGATAATGCTTCCTGCATCCACAGATGATCTCCATACGGATACCTTCCCGTTCAAGACTCTCCTCATAATCCGAAATGATCTCCGGCAGCTCCGGCATTTTTTCCTTGGAAAAGGAAACAAGATTCGCTGGTTTCATTCCCATTAATACAGGGGAACAATGATAACCCATGACAGATTCAAATTTTTCACAAGTCATTTGCATTCTCCTTTACATATTAGTTAGATTTCTCTAACTATTGTAAATATACTACTAAAGTTAGTCTCTGTCAACTTATTTTTATAAATTTTCACCGAGAATTTTTACTGATAAAATCCTATCATTAAGGGCACAATATTCCTTATAACAAACACTCTGTCAGACATCCGACTGCCAGTTCTCACCATTTAACTGAATCAAGTAAGTCCTCTGCAGGGTTGCAAATATCTCCTACACCTGCAGCGTAAAAATACTCATTTACATCCAACTCATAAAATGAAAATATTTCAGGATAATCATATCCAAACCTCTTGACAAACTTCCCTCTATCATGTATTATAATATCAGTAATAATTACTATTACTGATAGGAGGAAACATTATGGCAGCACTTAAATACAGCCGTCAGCGAGAATCCATCAAGGAATTTCTGAGATCCAGAACAGATCATCCAACGGCAGATACAGTATACGAGAATCTTCGACAGATCTACCCGAACATCAGTCTCGGAACTGTCTACCGTAATCTTTCTCTTCTCAGTGACATCGGTGAGATCCGGAAGCTGACCAATTTCGGAAGCGCGGATCGCTACGATGGAAGGGTCGCACCACACTCACATTTCATGTGTACCAGATGCAACCGGGTGATCGATATGCAGTCAGACAGCCTTAACGGAATTCTTGAACAGGCAGCTGCAGAATTTATCCACGGAAAAGTCTTTGACGTAGATGCAAGCTTCTATGGAATCTGCAAGGAATGCCTGAAAAAAGAAGAAAAACAAGCTTGACAAAATAAAGATCACATGATATCATAAAATAGTAATAATTACTATTATTAATTTAAAAGAAACAAAAACAAACAATATATTTCAAAAAAGAAAAGGAGATCATTACTATGGCTAAATGGGTATGTACAGTATGTGGATATGTTTATGAAGGCGAGCAGGCACCGGAAGCCTGTCCAGTATGTAAAGCACCAGCTTCTAAATTCCAGAAACAGGAAGGCGAGCTCTCATGGGCAGCTGAGCATGTTGTAGGTGTAGCTAAAGGCGTCAGCGAGGACATCCTTGCAGACCTGAGAGCGAACTTCGAGGGCGAGTGCTCCGAGGTTGGTATGTATCTTGCAATGGCTAGAGTTGCTCACAGAGAAGGATATCCGGAAGTTGGTATGTACTATGAGAAAGCAGCTTACGAGGAAGCAGAGCATGCAGCTAAATTCGCAGAGCTCCTTGGTGAGGTTGTAACAGACAGCACAGAGAAGAACCTTCAGATGCGTGTAGAGGCTGAAAACGGCGCTACAGCAGGTAAATTCGACCTTGCAAAACGTGCGAAAGCAGCTGACCTTGACGCAATCCATGACACAGTACATGAGATGGCTAAGGACGAGGCAAGACACGGCAAAGCATTCGCTGGTCTGCTTAAGAGATATTTCGGTAAATAAGAAATCCGCATAAAATCGGAATTTTTACAAGAGGGAACCACGTAAAATGGTTCCCTCTTTTTTAATGTTTCTGATGGAGATGTGCAAATTAGTGTACAGATTTTTCAATCTTCCGCACACTATCTGCTCTTACCTGCTCCCGAAGCTCCGTCAGATAATCTGAGAATTTCACCTGTTCATTTCCGTAGGTCATCTGCAGGTTATATTCCAGTGGGATCCAGGTTTTGATGTCGGATTCATTGTGCTGGATCAGCGTTTCCAGTTTGTCCAAAGCTTTGTAGATTCTGGATTCCAGAGTCTGCTGTGCTTCCATTTCCTGATACAGTTCTGCCATCTCTTTATCAAATGGTTCCGGCAGAGTTTTCACCCATTCACCCAGCACATCGGCTTCTTTTTCTGAATCTTTTACTGTTTTTTCAAAAGCTGGGATATCCCCGGTAAAAGCTTCTCCCATATCATGGATCAGACACATTTTCATGATCTTCAGAAGATCTGCCTCCGGAAACTCGTCGCTGACAAAATATGCCATCAGAGAAATTCTCCAGGAATGCTCCGCAACACTCTCCCGCCTGCCTCCGGATGTATAGCAATGACGCACTGCATCTTTTAATCGTTCTGCAACAGAAAGTACTTCAATCAGTTTTTCTGGTTTCATATTCGTTCTCTCTCCTCCGTCTTTTCATAATATTTTCACTGACACCAATTCTGTTCATTACTATACCATATCTCCGGTCATGGAAAACAGATGAAAAACAGAAGATTCCATTCTGAAAAAATTTGTCTCAACTAATTTATAAAAAAAATATAAACTTTATTGCATTTTTCTCCATAATCGTCATAATGAAATTATAAACAAAAGAAAGAAGGTGATTGCCGATGGATATCACGGTGTCGGATGAGGTCTCACAGGAATATCATGCGCTTGTGAAGAACATCCTCTGTAACAGAGAGTTCCTGAAGCTGAGCCTGTACACCCACCACCAGTGGACCACACGGCTCATGCACAGTATCAATGTTTCTTACCTCTCCTGGTTCATTGCCAGGAAGCTGGGATGTGACGAGAAAGCCGCCGCAAGGGCAGGACTTCTCCACGATTTCTGTCCCTATGACTTCAGGGCGGAGACACCGACCGGTGAGCATCAGGCGTTTTATCACCCGAAGGCTGCCGCAGACAACAGTGCCGCACACTTTGATGTCACAGACAAAGAGCTGGATGCGATACTCTCACATATGTTCCCTCTGGGACCTCTTCCACGCAACAGGGAAGCCTGGATCATCAGCTTTGCCGATAAAGCCTGCGCCATCGCGGAAGGCTGCCATATCGCCATTGCACTGGCCAGGCGGAACCGGATCGTCATCAATCCGGCATAATTTTCACACAAAAAACAGGGCCGTCGCCACTTCCGACGAGCCCTGTTTTTGTGTGGAAATTTATTTTATGGTAATACTTTGCAGATTACTTTATATATCTTTAGTTCTCTTTCACAACAACCTTATCCAGATGCCAGATATCATCTACATACTCCTGGATAGTTCTGTCGGATGTGAACTTACCGCTGCATGCTGTATTGAGAAGTGCCATCTTAGCCCAGCGTTTCTCATCCTTATATGCTTCCTCAACACGCTTCTGTGCCTCTGCATAGGAACGGAAGTCGCCAAGGATGAAATACTGGTCAGGTCTCGGCATGTTGCGTTTGTCGAGAAGTGAATTGTAGATGTCACGGAACATCTCTGTATCGCTGGAGAAGGTTCCATTGATCAGCTGCATCAGTACCTGACGGATCTCAGGATCTGTATTGTAAATGAAGTCCGGATCATAACCGCCGTTATTCTCATAGTTGATGATCTGGTCGGAGCTCATACCGAAGATAAATGCATTCTCCTCGCCAACCTCCTGTACGATCTCAACGTTGGCACCATCCATAGTTCCCAGTGTCGGAGCACCGTTCAGCATGAATTTCATGTTACCTGTACCGGAAGCCTCTTTACTTGCTGTGGAGATCTGCTCGGAAACATCTGCTGCCGCAAAAATGATCTCAGCGTTGGATACACGGTAGTTCTCGATGAATACAACCTTCAGCTTGCCGTTGATGGAAGCATCATTGTTTACAACATCTGCCACACAGTTGATCAGCTTGATGATCTTCTTTGCACGTGCATAAGCTGCGGAAGCCTTTGCACCAAAGATAAATGTTCTCGGATAGAAATCCATCTCCGGATGTGCCTTGATCTGGTTGTACAGATAGATCACATGCAGGATATTGAGAAGCTGACGTTTGTACTCATGAAGTCTCTTAACCTGGATATCGAAGATGGAGTGCGGGTCAACCTCAACACCATTGTGCTCCAGGATATATTTTGCAAGACGCTCTTTGTTCTTGAACTTGATGGTCATGAACTCCTGAAGAGCCTTCTCATCGTCTGCGTAAACTTTAAGCTTGGAAAGCTGGGAAAGATCTGTGATCCAGTCCGGTCCGATCTTGTCTGTTACCCAGTCAGCCAGAAGCGGGTTTCCATGAGCAAGGAAACGTCTCTGTGTGATACCGTTTGTTTTGTTGTTGAACTTCTCAGGCATCATCTCATAGAAATCCTTCAGCTCCTGATTCTTGAGGATCTCGGTATGAAGGCGTGCAACACCGTTTACAGAGTAGCCTGCAACGATCGCAAGGTGAGCCATCTTAACCTGTCCGTCATAGATGATCGCCATCTTCTTGATCTTCTCGAAGTTTCCAGGATATTTCTGCTGGATCTCAAGAATGAAACGACGGTTGATCTCCTCGATGATCTGGTATACACGCGGAAGCAGTCTGGAGAACAGCTCGATCGGCCATTTCTCAAGTGCCTCGGACATGATGGTGTGGTTGGTGTAAGCACAGCATTTTGTTGTGATATCCCATGCCTGATCCCAGCCAAGACCTTCCTGATCCATAAGAAGACGCATCAGCTCTGCAACTGCTACAGTCGGATGAGTATCGTTCATCTGGAATACAACCTTCTCATGAAGCTTTGTGATGTCATCGTGTGTTTTCTTATATTTGGCAATCGCTGCCTGAAGGCTGGCAGATACGAAGAAGTACTGCTGTTTCAGACGAAGCTCTTTACCTGCCATATGGTTATCATTCGGATAAAGCACCTCTACGATAGTACGTGCAAGGTTCTCCTGCTCTACTGCGTTGTGATAATCACCCTTGTCGAAAGAGTCAAGGTTGAAGTCTACGATCGGCTCTGCATCCCAGATACGAAGTGTATTTACAACATCGTTGTTATAACCTGTGATCGGCATATCGTAAGGAACAGCCTTAACTGCCTGATATCCTTCATGGATGAATTTATTCTCGTTCTTCACCGGATCCCACTCAACGCGTACATATCCGCCGAAATGAACTTCTTTTGCATACTCCGGACGACGGAGTTCGAAAGGATAGCCGTTCTTCAGCCAGTTATCCGGTACCTCTACCTGATAACCATCGCGTACTTCCTGCTTGAACATACCATAACGGTAACGGATTCCGCATCCGTATGCACAGTAGTTCAGAGTTGCAAGAGAATCCAGGAAGCATGCTGCCAGTCTTCCAAGTCCACCGTTTCCAAGAGCCGGATCCGGCTCCTGGTCTTCGATGCAGTTAATGTCAAGTCCAAGCTCCTCAAGAGCTTCCTTAACCTCGCCATATGCGCCAAGGTTGATCAGGTTGTTTCCAAGGGCACGGCCCATAAGGAACTCCATGGACATATAATATACGATCTTCGGGTCCTGTTTTTCATACGCCTTCTGGCTCTTAAGCCAGTTATCAATGATCACATCTTTTACTGTGTAGCTTACAGCCTGAAAGATCTGCTCCTGTGTAGCCTCTTCCAGTGTTTTTCGATAAAGGAATTTTACGTTTTCTTTTACGCTTTTTTTGAACTCCTCTTTCTCAAACTGCTTGTCAATCATTAGTTTTCCTCCTGTACTTTGGATACTCCCAGTGTTACAGCCTCTTTGTTGATGTTCCATTCTTTGGTGTAACCCTCTGCTTCTCCCAGAACAATGTTTTCTGCCAGTACTTCTCGTTTGATCTCATCCTGGTTTGCTTTCATGATATCCATGATCTTATCGTTATCTTTTGCATAGACAATAATCTTGTCCATGACTTCGAAACCAGCCTCTTTACGCATGGTCTGAACCTTGCTGATGATCTCGCGGACAAAGCCCTCCTGGATCAGTTCAGGTGTAAGGTTTGTATCAAGGACAACGGATGTTTCACCGTCTGTCTCTGTCACATAGCCCTCGCTCTGGGCTGTTTCGATCAATAAGTCTTCCTCTGCAAGCTCGACTCTGTTTCCGGCAATGTCAAGAACGAGAACACCATTATCTCTCAGCTCTTTCATTGCTGCGGTTCCGTCGATCTCGGAGAGTGCGGTACGGATGCCGTTCAGAAGCTTGCCGTATTTCGGTCCTACTGTACGGAGCTGCGGCTTGAAACTGTAGGAAATGAAGGACTCTACATCATCTGCGAATTTCACTTCTTTTACGTTAAGCTCATCTGCGATGATATCTGTGTAGAATTTATCCATAGCTTTCTCAGCTTTTACATACATGGTTCCGATCGGCTGACGGTTCTTGATGTTTGCGGTATTTCTGCATGCACGTCCGAGAACAACGATCTCAAGAAGCTCTTCCATGTTTGCCTCAAGATCCTTGTCGATCCATGCCTCGTTTACCTCCGGGTAATCACAGAGATGGATACTCTCCGGAGCGTCTGCGTCAATGCTGCGAACAAGGTTCTGGTAGATATCCTCAGTCATGAACGGGATCATCGGAGCTGCAGCCTTGGCAACAGTTACCAGTGCTGTGTAAAGTGTCATGTAAGCATTGATCTTATCCTGCTCCATGCCCTTTGCCCAGAAACGCTCACGGCTTCTTCTTACATACCAGTTACTCATATCGTCAACAAATTCCTGAAGCGCTCTTGCAGCCTCCGGAATCTTGTAGGAACCAAGATCCTCATCGACAGTCTTCACCATGGTATTCAGCTTGCTGAGCAGCCATTTATCCATAACCGGAAGCTTATCGTAATCTAAAGTATATTTAGTTGCGTCAAAATTGTCAATGTTCGCATACAGTACGAAGAATGCGTAGGTGTTCCACAGAGTGCTCATGAACTTTCTCTGTCCCTCTACAACTGCCTTGCCGTGGAAACGGTTCGGAAGCCATGGAGCACTGTTGATGTAGAAATACCAGCGGATAGCATCTGCACCATATTTGTTCAGTGCATCAAACGGATCTACGGCATTTCCCTTGGACTTACTCATCTTCTGTCCGTTCTCATCCTGTACATGTCCCAGAACGATTACATTCTTATACGGAGCCTTGTTGAAAAGCAGTGTGGACTCAGCAAGAAGTGAGTAGAACCATCCTCTTGTCTGGTCAACAGCCTCGGAGATGAAGTCTGCCGGGAACTGCTGCTCAAACAGGTCTTTATTCTCAAATGGATAATGATGCTGTGCAAAAGGCATTGCTCCTGAATCGAACCAGCAGTCGATTACCTCCGGTACACGGTGCATGGTCTTTCCGCAGTCCGGGCACTTCATGGTGATATCATCAATGTATGGGCGGTGAAGCTCGATAGTCTTCGCACGCTCGTCACCACTCTTCTCATAGAGATCCTGGCGGCTTCCCACGGATTCCATATGTCCGCACTCACACTGCCAGATGTTCAGTGGTGTTCCCCAGTAACGGTTTCTGGAAATACCCCAGTCCTGAACGTTCTCAAGCCAGTCACCGAAACGTCCTTTACCGATGCTCTCCGGGATCCAGTTGATTGTATTGTTGTTGCGGATCAGATCATCCTTTACTGCAGTCATCTTGATGAACCAGGACTCACGTGCATAGTAGATAAGCGGTGTGTCACATCTCCAGCAGTGCGGATAATCATGCTCGAATTTCGGCGCATCAAAAAGCTTGCCCTCTTTGTCAAGGTCAGTAAGGACCATCGGGTCCGCTTTCTTTACGAATACACCAGCGTATGGTGTCTCTTTGGTCATGTTACCCTGTCCGTCTACGAACTGTACGAACGGAAGGTCATACTCACGTCCGACACGGCTGTCATCCTCACCAAATGCAGGTGCGATATGAACGATACCGGTACCATCACTCATGGTAACGTAGTTGTCACAGGTTACGAAATGAGCTTTTTTGCGCTGTTTTGCTGCTGCCTCTCCTGCGCATGCAAAAAGCGGCTCGTATTCCCTGCGCTCAAGGTCTGTTCCTTTATATTTCTCAAGGATCTCATATGCAGGCTCATCATCCTTTGCAAGCTTGCCGAGAACCTTGTCCAGAAGTGCCTCTGCCATGTAGTAGGTGTAGCCGTCTGCTGCTTTTACCTTGCAGTAGATCTCATCCGGGTTTACACAAAGTGCAACGTTGGACGGAAGTGTCCACGGTGTTGTTGTCCATGCCAGGAAGTATGCGTCCTCACCAACAACCTTGAAACGTACGATCGCAGAGCGCTCTTTAACAGTCTTGTAGCCCTGAGAAACCTCCTGTGCGGAAAGCGGAGTTCCACAGCGTGGGCAGTAAGGAACGATCTTAAAGCCTTTATAAAGGAGACCTTTTTCCCAGATCTCTTTCAGCGCCCACCACTCGGACTCGATGAAATTGTTGTCGTATGTTACATACGGATGCTCCATGTCAGCCCAGAAACCAACGGTAGATGAGAAATCCTCCCACATTCCCTTGTATTTCCATACGCTCTCCTTACACTGCTGAATGAACGGCTCCATTCCGTACTCCTCGATCTGCTCCTTGCCGTCAAGGCCAAGCTTCTTCTCAACCTCAAGCTCAACCGGAAGTCCGTGAGTATCCCATCCTGCTTTTCTCGGAACCATGTACCCCTTCATTGTACGGTATCTCGGGATCATATCCTTGATAACTCGTGTCAGAACGTGTCCGATATGTGGCTTACCATTTGCGGTAGGCGGTCCGTCATAGAATGTGTATGTCTCGCCCTCTTTACGGCTGTCCATACTCTTTTCGAAAATCTTGTTGTCTTTCCAGAATTTCTCGACTTCTTTTTCACGGTCAACAAAATTCAGATTCGTGTCAACTTTACGATACACAATATTTACCTCCTGTGTCTGATTACTGGCTGCTACCTCATCTGTAAGGCCACAGCGGATTGTTTCTTCACAGATACCTGTTCGTGCCAATGCTTCGGGCACTTATAAAAAAAGACCCCATCCTGTAAAAGGACGAAGTCTGATTCGCTGTACCACCTGTTACATTATACGGGCCTGTGTCCGGATCCCTGCGTCTTCTGCTGTGTTCTTATGCTCTGTGTTATGGCGCGGGCTGTTGTTCCATGTCTGTTCATGGCGGACAATTCTTTGTATCTGCCGATATATGTTCCCTGTAACGGAGGAAATCCGTCAGTTCTTACTTAATGATCATCTGTATATCAGATATTCTTCCCGGCTGCTACCGGTCAACTTCGGAACTGAAGCTCAGGAGTGATATTCCGTCATATTTACTCGCCCCGGGCTCCCACCATCCCCGGTTCGCTGCAAGCTTTCCATATGGCCTACTGTCTCCATCACAGCTTTTTTCTATATACGCTGTCTATTATAGGTTGGGGAAAATCCATATGTCAAGTGTTTTTAAGGGATTTTCTCTTATTATATGTATGTTCATTTCATCTTAATGGAATTTTCACAGACTGCAAGTGGTTTTTCCGGGAGGAAAGTGGTATACTACTACAGAATCTTCAGGGCAAAAATACAGCTTTTCATTAATACAATGCTATAATCAATGAAATACTGAAACCCATCACAAAACGGGCAGGAATTTTTTCGGTTACTGATTCTCAAATGAACAATAACCTTCTCGCCCGGATTTATCACTGAAAGGTATCTTATTATGAAAAATATGAAAAAACGATCCCTGCGTCGGATCTTTGCAGGCATTCTCGGCATAGGGATCCTGCTCACAGGCGCTGCTCCCTGTGCTGCGGCTGCCTATGGATACGATGAATATGGTGATCCGATTGTCACTGCCACACCAGTTCCTGACAGCCAGTCCGGTCAGGTGACTCAGGCCGCACCGGCACATTCCAGTTACTATTCACAGGCGGCAGACACTGATTCCATTGACGGATGGCCTAAAGGCCCAAATGTGGAAGCCCAGGCTGCAGTTCTCATGGATGTAAATACAGAAGCGGTCCTTTATTCCAAAAACGGGGATACACAGCTTTATCCTGCCAGTATTACAAAAATCATGACAACGCTTCTGGCCTGCGAAAATCTGAACGTCAAGACAAAAATTACTGTTTCCGAGAATGCATCCACCAGTGTATCTGCCGGTGACTCCAGCATTTACGCTGCTCCAGGTGAGGTATTTACCAGAGATCAGGCGCTGATGGCAGTTATGCTCCAGTCCGCAAATGAGATGTCTGTGGCTGTTGCAGAAGAAGTTTCCGGCTCTGTAAAAAAATTCACCGAACTTATGAACTGGCGTGCCAAACTGTTTGGCTGCAAGAATACGCACTTTAACAATCCAAACGGTCTTCCGGATGAAACCCATTACACCACAGCTTCCGATATGGCCAAAATTGCAAAATCCGCCTGGCTGAATCCGCTTTTCCGCCGATACTGCACCAGAAGGTATTATGAAATCCCGGCCACCAATAAATTTGCGGAAGCAAGGCAGCTTCTCAATCACCATAAGATGATGAAAAACGGTGAATATTATTATGAGGGAGTCCTCGGTGGAAAAACTGGCTACACCGATGCATCCGGAAATACTCTGGTCACCTACTGCAAACGTGGAAACATGACACTGGTAGCCGTAATTCTGAATTCTACTTCCGCAGCAAATGCATACAGTGATACCGCTTCACTTTTTAATTATGGTTTTGAAAATTTTGAAAAAATGGATATGAAAGTTTCCATGGAACCAGTCCCGTTTAAGGTACTCCCATGTGATAAATATATTCTTAAGAATAACGGAAACACCTATCCGTTTTATTACCAGACAAATGTTTATGTGACTGTACCAAAAGGTACAAAAAGATCACAGCTTACCAAACGCCAGGCCGTTCTCCAGAATGCTGCCGGCCCGCTGCGTCTGAAAAGCAAATATTATTACCAGAAACAGATGGTTGGATGGGGAATGCAATACGAACGAAATGTCGTATCAGACCTTCTCCTCCAGACCTCTTCTTAAAAGTTTCTTACGGCGGAGAGATTCGTGCTTTTCACGGATTTCATCCGCCGCTTCTGTATCTTCTGCTCTCAGGGTTTTTACCCCGAAATATTTTCCCTCATCGGTTTTTCGAATTCTGATCTTCCCTGCAACGGGTCCATGCTCGTGACAGAGGGCAAGGCTGTAATATACCTTGGAATTGTTGGTGCTGAACCAGCGGATTTTCCGCTTGGCGGGGCATCTGCAGATGGGACACACCGTGCTTACCATGGTACGGTCCTTCATCAGGCGCTCCTTTGATACAAATTCCCTGGATACAAACTTGTCATGATCTGTGTAGGAAATATAAATTTCTTTCTCTTTTGACTTTGGGTTCTGATATACATCCAGGGATGGATGGCGGATCATGCAGGCCTCGTCAATTTCCAGAAGGATTCTTGCCGTATAGCTGGCATCTGCCAGAGCCCGGTGAAAATCCCGGTTCTTCGGAAGTTTCAGATAATCAATGGCATATTCCAGAGAACGTCTGGCAATCCCGTCTTCGAATTTTATGCTGAAAAGCTTCTGCACATCGTAATAGTGTACCGGCCCCGGGATCAGCTTCAGAAGATTATAATATTTCATATTCCGCTGAAGCTCCATCACATCCTGATTTCCCCAGGTAAAAAAACGATATTCCTCTCCACACCAGTCCAAGAATCTGCGGATGGCTTTTGGAAAAGGGATTCCTTTTTCAAGCTCATGATAATCCACATGGATCACTTCATGGATGCTGTCGTGAATCCAGTGGTACACTTTGGGCTTAATCAGGCACTGAAATGTATCAATGATCTCTCTTTTTTCGTTTAATTTTACTGCCCCGATCTCTATGATCTCAAACGGGAGCCTGCTGTCCGGATGTTTTCTCCCGTCCGGATTCTGGTTCCATTCCAGGTCAAATACAATGTAGTTCATGATTTTTTCTGTCCTCTTATCTGACAGTGTGCACAGATATATTTATGGAGAGCAGGCAGTGCGTTCACGCTGCTTCATGACCTGCTCTTGGTTATTTCGTGCTTCTGCGTTCGGACACGGAATAAATTGATTCAAACAGTTCCTGCTGAAAACTTCCGGTGTCTGCATCTGTCAGGATTATATCTTTCATTTCGTCTTCTTCGTGTAACCACCAGCGGAAATCGCATAATGTGGCACCTCGTCCGGCACCATCGGAACAGTCTACATCCAGGAGCGCTTTTTCCGTCTTAAAAAGCTCCGGATGAAGAAGATACATAAATGGTACCGCATCATGAATACTTGCCACGCAACGGTATTTGGTGGGATTTCCAAGTACATAACCGGCCATATCGCCGCAGGCTTTTGCAATCGGATCACCGGACTGGCATAATTTCATGATCTGGTTTCTGGTGAGATTGCATTTCAGGGTGGCATCCAGTCCACACATCACCAGTGGAACTCCGGAAGTAAATACGATCTTCGCCGCTTCCGGGTCTGCGTAAATATTGAATTCCGCTGCCGGTGTGATGTTTCCGCCCTTTGCCGCGCCGCCCATAAATACGATCCTGCGGATCTTATCCTTCACCTCCGGAAAAATCCTCAGAAGCAGTGCAAGATTGGTCATTGGTGCTGTCTCGATCATCGTTACCTGTTCGCCTTCCGGAAGACCATTCAGAATGTCACGGATAAAAAGCACCGCATTGTCGGATGCGATTTCTGTTTTTGTCTCCGGCAGGACACAGTGGCCAAGGCCTGTCTCTCCGTGAAATTCTTCTGCATGGAGCGCTTCTCTTACAAGAGGACGTTCCTGACCTTTTGCTACAGGAACATTCAATCCGTAAAAATCTACCAGTTCCAGTGCATTCTTCGTTACTTTATCAATGGTAGCGTTTCCTGCAAATGTTGTTATTGCAAGAAGCTCCAGTTCATCCTGATGCGCCGCCGCATACGCCAGCGCAATGCCGTCATCGATTCCCGGATCACAGTCCATAATAACCTTGATTCTATCTCCCATATGTTCACCTCTGTAAAAACTCTTTCCCCAATTTTATAGTATTGCCGAATTTCCGCTGTTTACCTGTTCCAAGTATAACAGAGTGAGGAAAGAGTGTAAAGTTAATCAGAATTCGTTACTGTTCACTCCGTTCTCAGCAACACGCTTCGCGATGCACAGAATTTATGCTGATCGCATAAATTCGCGCGGTATGTCTCGGGTTTTCTGTGACCTTCGCTCACACAAAACACCTCGCGGAATATTACCAGTAAACAGTAATCAGAATTCACCTCTGTACTTCAGGCTGAAACGTAAAGAACCCCTCTGCCAGGCATTGGCAGAGGGGTGGAAAAAAGGGGGTTATATTCATTTATATAAACAAATGCAATGTGCAATTTGGAGCTTTAATATTTGCAATATCCGTTTGGGTTGTTCCGGATATTGTTATTATGCTATATCCCATCACCCGGAGCTTGCAATCCAGTACCGGGGCTTCACAATAAATGCTGATCAATCAATAGAAACAAATTTCTTCTCTTCTGCTTCTTTCTTGGTCTCTTCCTTCGGGAAGGTTACATGAAGGATTCCGTTCTCATATTTCGCATGGATATCTTCATGCTTAATGCTCGAGCCTACATAAAAGCTTCTGTTGCAGGTTCCTGTATAACGTTCTCTGCGAACATATTTACCTTTATCATCCTTCTCGTCCTTCTTCTCTTCTCTGGTTGCCTGAATGTTCAGATAACCATTTTTCAGCTGGATCTTCACATCCTCTTTCTTAAATCCCGGAAGATCGATCTCCAGTTCATAATTGCCATCTACATCACGGATATCTGTCTTCATCATATCCTTCACCTGAGGATAAGCATTGGCAGCTGCCTGACGGCCTGTCGGATATCCCATAAAATCATCAAATAAATCTTCTCCGAAAATACTTGGCATTAACATAACTCATTCCTCCTGATCTATATTCGCTGCGTGCTGCGCAGGCGTTTTTAATTTACTGTTTCTGAAAACATCTGCTAATTCTGTAAGAACTTTCTCCGGAAGATTTCTTTTTTCTCTCTTCCTTTGTTCTGTATGTACTATAACACGCATTATTAGCACTGTCAAGAGGTGAGTGCTAATTTCACACTTTCTTCACATTTAACCTTCTATTTTATGGCTGTCAAAAATCTTTTTGGTAAGACTCTTTTTACCCTGCTGACGATTTCCAACCTTGCAAATCTAACCGTTGTTTCCGCTAAATGTCTGGAAGGATTTTTCTTTCCAGTCCTGGCAACGCAGGATTACCGTTGGTCATCCTCTCTGATGTTCTTTGCTGTGGAAATATGTCTTTCTGTTCCTGTTCTTTTATATATGAAAATGGTCATCGTACCGGCTGTAAAAAGCGAATCGTCCGGTTTGGAATGGCGGTATTTATGGCTAATCCCTGCAACCTTCTATTTGATATGGTGCTATCTGCTCTATGGGAATTCTTCCCATTCCAGCTTGGAAATGGCACTTCAACCGAAAAACACTCTCTTTCTTTTTGCCATCAACATAGGAGCATTTTTGATTTACTATGTGGTCGCACGATTGATTCTGGAGCAAAACAAATCTCTGGAATTACGTGAGAAGAACCATCAGCTTATAATGCAGGCAATGCAATATAAGAATCTGCAGGAAAAAATCACTGACGCCCGCCGTGCAAAGCATGATGTGCGTCATCATATCGCTCTCATACAAGAATACCTGACGGAAGGAAAACTTGATGTGCTGCATGATTACCTTAATGAGTACAGCAAAAGCCTTCCGGATAACTCTCTTGTCCGTTTTTGCGAAAATACTGCCGCAAACGCTGTATTGCTCTACTTTGCTCAGCAAGCTAAGGATAACTGTATTAATTATTTTGTTAAAGTTAAGATTCCGAATGATATCTTCGTTTCAGATACCGATATTTCTGTTATATTCGGCAATCTGATTGAAAACGCACTGGAATCCTGCAAAAATGAGTCTGGCAATGACCGGAAAATCTTGATTCGTGCCAACCTGACCGGCAGTTCGCTTTGTATTACGGTGGACAATACCTTCTCAGGAACACTCAAATGTACAAATGATGACAAGCTTGTTTCAACGAAGCATAAGGGACTCGGGCTCGGCACACAATCGGTCAAAAACATTGCCGCACATTACAATGGTGTCTGCCACTTTAAAACAGAGGATGGAATGTTCTATGCATCTGTGATGTGTTGTAATAAAACAGATAACTAACATTCGGTGAATGTGTGTTCTATTCATAATCCATAACAGCAAAGCCTGGAGTTGTTTTACTGGCTCCTTTTACATGTTGTCCATACATTTACTCCTTCAAACTTATAACTTCCTTTCTGGCAAAGAAAAAGACGCAAGCCATATTTTATGACTCACGCCTTACTTCGCTCACAATATTTAATTAGCACTCTCCATTTCTCATCATTTTTTGACCACAAATTTATGACATTTACGACAAATCTGACACTGCTTTACGCTTCATGGAATCTGTCAGGACTGTGAAGAAAAAGAAAATTCTTCTTCACAGATCTGACTGTTTTTCTTCTGGACCAGTACGGTGAATCTGCCGGATGATGCATCTGATCGACACCGGGACGGTAATAAGACATGCCACCGCACCAAATAACATAACCGCAACATCCTGAAAAAGGAACTGGGAATTAAGAATAATTTCCAGGGTATATTGCTGTGTCTGAATGTATGAAAATAACAGAATAGTTCCCCCAAGATAAGCAAACAGCAGTGTATTTACTGTTGTACCTATGATTTCTTTTCCGACCTGATAGCCGGAAGCTGTAAGCTCCTTCGCTGTCAGACTGTTTTTATGGGTCCAGACTTCATATACAGAGGAGGTTACGGATAATGCCGTATCGATAACAGCTCCAAGAGTACTGAAAACAGTTACAAATATTCCTACATGAAGCATGTTGATATGAAGATCCGTACTGTAATAATACATAAAATCGTCTTCCGAAATCTGCAGCTCATTTAACCCGTAGCTTCCTGATCTCCATGTGATAATATAAATCGGAATAAACAAAAGTAACATTACCAGCAGTGTAGCCAGAAAAGCCGCCCGCGTCTTTGGATTATTTCCATTTTGATAAAACAGAGAATTATAGCAGACACCTGCTCCTGCCACCAATATCAGGAGCAGTACAGGGAATCCGGCAGACATCAGCATAATTGAAAAAAACAAAATTACAATATTTCCTGCCAGTGTCATAATTGACATGGCTCCACGCTCTCCGCCAATCAAGATCACCAGAAAAATTAAAATCAATGCAAGAAAAATGATCATTCTCTGACACCCCTTTTCCGTGATGGTATTTTCATAATCACTGAAGCAATAAAAACAGATACCGGTATTGCCAGTACAATTCCAATACTTTCTATCAGAAAACGACAGATATCATATGGAATGTGATATCTCACGATCGTTATAAAGCTTACATCATTATTCATCTTAAGTATGAACATGGGAATCATGCCACTTGCCAGAACAAACAACAGTACATTTATCATGGTTCCCATAATATCATATCCGATTTCACGACCGGAATGTATCAGTCTTCTCAGAGAAACCGATGGATTTTTCCGCACGATTTCTCCTACTGCTGCGCTGATCGTCACCGTCACATCCATAATTGCACCAAGTCCTGTCAGCATAATATCTGCCCAGAATATATCCGCAGAATTGCCTGTACTTCCAAGGTATTCCAGATTGGAATAATCCAGATCTCCGTACATATAAATAGAAAATTCAAACAATGCCATGATCAGAAACAGAACACACAGTGTCGAAAGAACTGAGGAAAATGTTTTTCTGTGAATTCCATTTAAGCAGATCAATGTAGTCAGTGAAAAAAGAACTGCGATGACATTACAGATATTTAAAATATTTTTCCCCTCTGTAAAAGCCTGAAATCCATACGCAAATATGACCGTATTCAGTATCAGTGATATTATCGTGTAAAATCCCTGCTTTCCTGTAATGCAGATCAGAAGAAAAAATAATCCTCCTGCCAATAAGGCCAGATATCCATCCCTTTTTACAGAACGTATCGTTTTTCCGGGGCTTTCCTTTGAACCGCTTAAAAGAACGGTGTCTCCTTTATGATATTTCTTAGTCTGAATCTGAGAAGATGTATATTCATTAGAGACCGTTATTTTTTCCCCTTTATGCGAACCGTTTAATATCCGTGCTGTAATCTTCTGAGTATAGTAATATTCTTTTGATCCCCTGGTTCCTTCTCTGCTCAGAGTCTGTTTTTCTGTTACAGAACATATTTTTGCCAGCGGTGTATGATAAAATCGGGAATTACAGCAGGTAAACAGAACAAAAATAATATATATGCCGGCTAAAAGATATTTTTTGTGAAATACGCAGGATTTCATTAACTTCATTCCCCCTGTAGAAATATTGCAATCGTAAACGCAATGACCTATTGCTTTTTATCGAAGTAACATTGTACGCTTTTTGAAAGTATCGGTCAATATAAGGTATACAAAAAAGCAGCAGCAGAACCGTTTTCACAATTCTGCTGCTGCCCCATAATTATTTTAACAAATACCTGACTCCAAAAAAGCCATTATTTACAAAGCTCAGAAAATGCATCTGCAACAAACTGAACCTTGGTTCCGATGATAACCTGTACAGAAGTTTTTCCAGGTTTGATCACGCCTGCAACACCTGCAGATTTGATCACTTTATCATTTACAGCTGTAATATCCTTAACCTCAAGTCTCAGTCTTGTGATGCAGTTATCAATGCTTGTGATGTTCTCTTTTCCGCCACAGCCTTCAAGGATTTTTGCGGCAATAGCAGTATAATCATCATTTGCAAGCTCGATATTCTTCTCTGCCTCAAGATCGTCATCGTCTTCTCTTCCCGGAGTCTTCAGATCAAATTTCTTGATGGCAAAAAGGAATACAACATAGAATACGATGAATGCTGCAATTCCAAGAGGAAGGATGAGCCATGTCTTCTGTGCTGCCGGAAGTGAGGATGAGAAAAGTAAATCCATCGCACCAGCGGAGAAGCTGAAGCCTGCACGGAATCCAAGAGCAACTGTGATCATGGTAAAGATACCGTAAAGTAATGCATAGATCACATAGAGGCCAGGAGCAAGGAACATAAATCCAAACTCGAACGGCTCAGTTACACCACAGATAAATGCACAGATTGCTGCAGATGCAACAAGACCGATCGCGATTTTTTTCTTTGCAGGTTTCGCACATTTAACCATTGCAAGTGCTGCACCAGGAATACCAAACATCATACATGGGAAGAATCCGGACATGTACATTCCAAGGCTCCAGGATACATCTGCAGAGGTTTCACCTGCCCAGAAGTGCTGAAGATCGCCAAGTCCGATGGTATCAAACCAGAATACATTGTTCAGTGCGTGATGTAATCCGGTAGGGATCAGCAGACGGTTCAGGAATGCATAGATACCTGCACCAACAACATCCATACCTGCAACCGCTTTTCCTAATGCTACAAGTGCACTGAAAAGCAATGGCCATACAAACAGTAATACAACAGATACGACAATGGAAACCACTCCTGCGATGATCGCTACGCAACGCTTGCCACTGAAGAATGACAGCCAGTCAGGAAGCTTGGTGCTCTTGAATTTGTTATAGCATGTAGATCCGATGATACCGGCAAGGATTCCGATAAAAGGATTCGCAATTTTGTCAAATGCAAGAGTTTTTGTTGCACTGTCAGCGATTGATGGAATGATAGTTGTAACAAATCCTGTAGAAAGAAGTGTTGTGAGCATCAGCCAGGATGCAAGTGCAGCAATTCCGCCGGTTCCGTCATTCTTTTCTGACATACCGACACCAACACCGATAGCAAAAAGGATCGCCATGTTGTCGATCAGCGCTCCGCCTGCCTTAACCAGAAACAGACCGATCAGATTGGCTGCGCCGTGAATGTCTCCACCCTGCATGGTTGCCGGACATAACCAGTATCCGATACCCATAAGGATACCACAGATCGGCAGTACTGCCACTGGAAGCATTAACGCTTTTCCCAGTTTTTGAAGAAATTTCATATATTTCCCCTCCCTTAAAATAAATATATTTGACCGGATCACTCCGGTTATAACACCCCGAAAATTACTACTATCTCCGGGCTGTTATAAGCCTGTCAGCTGCATGAAGATGATCATGAAAGCTTGAGGATGGCTTCATCCGCCGAAACATCCCCCTCCTTCTGGAGGCTTATCTTTCCGTAATCATCTGTGTTGCAGATCAGAACCGGGATAATTGTATTTAAACCGGCTTTCTCGATTTTGTCCAGATCAGCCTCTATCAGAAGATCACCCTTTTTAACCTTGTCACCTGCTGCAACGTGCGCTTTAAAGGGTTCGCCCTTAAGTGTGACTGTATCCAGTCCGATATGTATCAGTATTTCCGCTCCCTGAGTGCTTGTCAGCGTAACTGCATGAAGAGTATCAAATACCATTGCCACTTCACCGTCTGCCGGAGCATATATCCTGCCGTCTGCCGGGATCACTGCAAAACCGTCACCCAGTACCTTATCCGCAAAGACAGGGTCCGGAACCTCTGCAAGGGGAACCACTCTACCCTTACAGGGTGCATAAATTAAATTTCCTTTATCTTTTCCTTTAAAAAATTTCAACATATCCTCTTCCTCCCGTTGTTTTCCCACTTCCTCAGGTATTGATATCCGTGATGTTGATTTGTAAATATATCTATATATTTTTTATCAACGCCGGGTTTATATTATATATTTCGCATAATTTTCATATTTTGTTTTTTAGGCATGTGTATATATTAACCATTATTTTTGGTTTTGTCCACATTTTTATCGGTATTTTTCAAAAAAATAAGCTGTAGCACATTAATGCGACAGCTTATGCAAGAATATTCAGTTTACTTCAGCAGTTCTTTTTCGATCCTTTCTCTCGCCTCCGGAGCCTGCTTGTTCATCTTCTCGGGGAAGCCGAACATGGATACACAGGCGATATTGTCACCACCCACCTTCGGGGCATCCGGTGCAAGCTGCTTCTTTGCAAAATCCATTTCTCTTAAGGTACGGAAGATACCGTCAAAATCAACATCTCCCTCGCCCATGGCCAGATGCTGGTGCACCGTCACATCTGCTTTTCCCCTTCCGTTCAGTGACGGCGGATTCAGAATGTAGCGGCAGTCCATAGTCTGATTAAAGGTATCTGCAAAAAGCACATGGGTCAGTTCATCGCCTGCATATTTCAGCATGCTTTCCACATCACCCTTTCCCTGATCGTAGAAAAATCCGTGAGGGGAAGAATATACGTAACCCAGATTTTTGGAACGGAAGGATTTTACCATATCGCAGGTTTCATTATTCAGCTCACAGAAATCATAGGGATGAGACTGGATCTCCACACGAAGGCCTTCTTTTTCAATGATCGGAAGAAGTTCTTCCATGGAACGGAACCACATACCGTTGCAGATCTCTGCCTGGTTCGGATCACCGGAAAGCTCGGTATTGATCACAGGAACTCCCATGTTTACTGCGATCTCGATCATTTTTTTCCAATTGGCAACTGCAAACTGACGCTCCTCCTCTGTAGGGCCGGACCAGCGGTAGACACAGATGAAGGAAGAAATCTCCACGCCGGTCTCACGCAGCGCATCCCGGTATTCCATTTCACATTCCTTCGAAAAAAGCGGATGCTTGTAAAAAGGATTGATCCTGGGGTGCGGAGACTGTTCAATATATTTGTAACCCCAGTCAGCAACCTGGTGGACCATACGGTTGATATCCATCTGTTTTGCCAGAACATCTACATCAAATGCAATTTTCATGTTAAAACCCTCCCAATTTCTCAGTTAAAACAGAAGGCGGGAAATTTACCTTCCCGCCTTCCGCCCGTTTTCATATATTTCGCATATCTCTGTTTTACTTATTTTGCAATGGCATCCAATGCTTCCTGAGCATTGTCTGCTGTGTAGTATACGTTATCTACGATCGTCTCGGAATCAACTTCCTTGCCATCCAGAAGGTCTGCGCATGCATCTGCTGCAAATTTACCCTGGTCAGAAGTACCCTGTGCCATGGTTCCCTGAAGCTTTCCATCCAGAACTGCCTGAAGTCCTTCAGATGTAGCATCGATTCCATATACTTTGATCTCACCTGTCTTCTGTGCATCTGCGATGGCTTTTGCAGCACCTACAGCCATACTGTCATTCTGTGCAACTACTGCGCTGATCTCTTTTCCTGCGTTCAGCCAGTTCTCAACAATGGTAAGTGCCGGCTCTGTCTGCCACTCTGCAGTATCCTGGAATGCTACGGTTACATCCGGGTAATCTGCAAGTACCTGGTCAAAACCTTCAGAACGTCCAACCTGTCCGTCAGAACCCATAGGTCCAAGGAGAAGAGCTACATTACCTTTTCCGCCGATGTCCTTCATAACCTCTTCCATGAGCTTGGAACCTGTGGTTGCCGCATCTGCACCTACATAGCAGTCAGCAGCTTCCGGATCACTGATTCTCTGGTTTACGATAACGACATTAACGCCTGCCTCTTTTGCAGCTTTAACAGATGGTACGACACCGTCAACAGATACCGGCTCGATGATGATACCTTCCACGCCAAGGGTGATAGCCTGCTCGATCTGATCTGCCTGATTCTGTGCATCCTGATTTGCATCGTAGATATTCAGCGCATAGCCTCTCTCTGCAGCCTCATCCTTTGCTGCATTGGAAAGAGTAACGGTAAACTCATTTGACATATGTGTCATAAAAAGAGCCATTTTCTTTTCGATAAGATCTCCGCTTCCTGCATCCTCGGATTCCTCTTTGGAAGCATCTGCTGTGCTGTCTGCCTCGGAACTGTCCTCAGAGCTGTCTGCTGCCGCACTCTCCTCTGTCTTTGTGTCAGAAGAAGAGCTTCCGTCGGATACCAAAGAGCATCCTGTCATCATGGATACTGTCATTGCCAGCCCCAGTCCTGCTACGAGTAATTTTTTAAACATACCTTTTCCCTCCGTTATACATTTAGTTTTTAATATTTACATTATTATTTTTTATTCCTGTTTTGCTTTGCCTCGTAAGTCTACATATACGGCAACTGCAATGATCACACCTTTGATGATCTTCTGATAGTTGGATGATACACCCAGGATATCAAGTCCGTTTCCGATAACTGCCAGGAACAGAGCACCAATGATGGTTCCGTACCATTTTCCGGCACCGCCTGACATACTGATTCCACCGATAACAACAGCTGCGATGGCATCCATCTCATATCCCTCACCGGCTGTCGGAGAACCCTGAACGGTTCTGGATGCAACCAGAAGTCCGGCAATACCTGCAAGTACACCGCAGATAGTATAAACAGCCAGTTTATAACGTTTTACATTGATTCCGGAAACCTTTGCGGTTGTCTCACTTCCACCGATCGCATATACTCTTCTTCCGAAAACCGTTTTTGTAAGAATGAATCCGCAGAAAAGAACGATCAGTATAAAGTAAACTGCCAGAAGCGGGATCTTTCCGAAAAGGAAAAAGCTTGTCATGTGCTCAAACGGTTTGTTCAGTCCGTAAACCGGAGAACCGTTACTTAAGATCAGTGCCAGGCCCCGGATTCCCGTCATAGTTGCCAGTGTGATGACAAATGGCGGAAGATTCAGGTATGCAACACCAAAACCGTTGATCAGACCTACCACAGCGCCTGCTGCCAGAGCTGCCAGGATCGGAACAAGGATCCCTCCGTCCGGATTCTGTGCACAATAGGCAGCTGCAACACCTGCAAAAGCAATGGTAGAACCAGCTGACAGGTCGATTCCTCCGGAAATTATCACGAACATCATTCCACAGGAAAGAATGCCGTTAACCGATGCCTGCTTGATAATGTTGATCAGGTTTCGTGGTTTTGCGAATGCATCCGGTGAAATGATCATCAATACGATTACCAGTGCAAAAAACGCTATAAAAATACCAAATTCTTTAAAATTTATCTTTTTCTTTGTAGTCACTGCTGCTTTCATTCCTGTTTCCCTCCTGTTATATTAGAGGCATATCCCATGATCACTTCCTGAGAAAACTCCTCTCTCCGGACCTCGCCGTTGATCCTTCCTTCTGCCATGACCAGGATCCTGTCACAGATTCCCATAACCTCTGCCATCTCTGAAGATATTACGATCACCGCTTTTCCTTCTTTTGCCAGATTGTTGATCAGAAGGTAAATATCTCTTTTTGCTCCGATATCAATTCCTCTGGTTGGTTCATCAAAGATTATGATATCCGGCTCATCCAGAAGCCACTTGGCAAGTACTACCTTCTGCTGATTACCACCACTTAAGTTTCCTACAATGGCGTTTCCGTCAGGAGTTTTGATCTTCAGCTCTTTGATATATTTCTCAGATACTTCATTGATCTTCTTATCATTTACAATTCCGTGATTGGAAAGTTTTCCAATGGATACAGAAGCGATATTTTCTTTTACAGAAACGATCAGGTTCAGTCCTGTCTGCTTTCTGTCTTCTGTGATCAGGGCCATTTTGTTTTTAATGGCATCTGCCGCACTTTTTATATGTACTTCTTTTCCATGAAGGAAAATCTGTCCGCCGGTTTTCGGATATAATCCAAAGATCGTCTCCACCAGCTCGCTCCGGCCGGCTCCCACCAGACCTGCAATTCCAAGAACTTCTCCCTTTCTCAGTGAAAAACTTGCATCGCGTACTTTCTTTCCTCTGGAAAGATTTTTTACTTCCAGAATCACATCTCCGATCTCTACCGGATCCTTTGGATAGATGTCAGTCAGCTCACGACCTACCATCATCTTGATCAACATATCGTTATCCAGCTCTTTTGCCGGTTTGGTTCCAATCCACTGACCATCTCTTAAAACTGTGATGGTATCTGAGATCCGGAAGATCTCATCCATCTTATGAGAAATATAGATAATGGCAACACCCTGTTTTTTCAGTCTTTCGATCTGTGCAAAAAGTACAGTTGCTTCTTTCTCTGTGATGGCGGATGTAGGCTCGTCCATAACAATGATCCTGGAATTCAGTGAGATTGCCTTTACAATCTCTACCAGCTGCATTTCCGCTACACTTAAGGTACGCATCTTTGCCCGGGGATCAATATCGATATTCATTTCCCGGAAATATTTGCCGGTCTCCTCTCTCATTCTGGCGATATCCACGATCTTCAGCTTCTCAAATCCTTTTTTAAGAAGCTCTCTTCCAACAAAAACATTCTCTGCCACTTCCATGTCCAGCACTGTGTTCAGCTCCTGATGGATCATGGAAATTCCTTTGCTCATGGCATCCTTCGGCCCGTGTATGACAGTTTCTTTACCTTCCAGAAAGATACTTCCCTGGTCTGCCTTGTAAATTCCCATTAGAATCTTCATCAGTGTGGATTTACCGGCACCATTTTCACCCATCAGGGCGTGTACCTCACCTGGTCTGACCTGAAGGGTAACATCCTCGAGAACCTTCACACCCGGAAATGACTTATAGATGTTTTTCAGCTCAAGAACATATTCCATAGATTTTCTCCCTTCCTCTCCTTTTTCCTCGCTTAATAACCATACAGGGGAATTAAAAATCCCTCCTGATAATGTTTTGGTTTGTTTATGAGCATATATTAAACAATTTATGCTCACTTTCCAACCGACATTTTTCATATCAGGGGGGATGATTTTTGGATTTTTATATTTTTCACACAATACGCAGGCGATTTAAGAACTCTTTGTTGTTACATCTGCTGGAAATCCCGCCTGCTTCTCCGGTGAGAAGAAGGATTCCCATGCTTTTTCCAAGGCACATCAGCATCATTTCCACAACCTGGTCATACAGATAATATTCCAGTCCGTTAAAAGGAAAAAAACAGATCAGGATTCCCGGATTCAGCATATACCACTTCAGATAAGAAAGGATCAGGTAATCCTTCTGGGACCACTCACCTGTTTTTTTCAGCATCTGTTCTTCTGAAAACCACCGGCTGCTCTCCTGAAGGATATTCTGCTCCAGTTTTTTTCTCACAATGCGTTTTCCTGCTTTCGGTGCAAGGACCAGGCTTAAATTTTCCAGGCCTGTGAGATTTTTAAACAGGGTGCTTTCCTTTCTGCTGGTAACAGAGGTCTGGATGCCGATCTTTTTTCCAAGGTAATTTTTCAGAATTCCGGGGGTTGCTTTTTCTCCGTTAATGCGGATTTCTCCTTCTCTCCATCTCTGTTTGCCGGCCAGCGTGTTTACCAATCTGCTGGCTGTTTTGTAATCGTTGTCACGGATCACCGCGATCTCTCCGCTTCTGACCTTCAGTGAAAAAGGTTCCTCTTCCTGATCATGAAATTTTATATGATCCATTTCCAGAATGATCCTTCCTTTTCCTGCCGTGACCGGTACAGCGCCTTTCCATACACCAGAAGCTGCTGTATACAGTTTTTCTTTTTCATACTCATCCACACTAAGCCGGTAACAGATCAGACCTTTTTTCAGGATATCGATCCTTCCGGCGTAGCGGAACAGAAATTCATAACTCTGATCCTGAATATAAACAGCCTTTCCTCTCTGGAGAAGAAGCTCGCTGTATTCCATAAAACGTTCGATATCATCAGGCCGGAGATACTCTGTCAGGAAACTGAAAACCAGGATATCCACATCATACAGCCAGGACTGGAACAAAAATACCCTTCCATAATCAATGGGGCTTAGATCCCGGATGCGGTCCTTCCAGTCAATTTCCCCACACAGCAGCTCCTTCATTTCCAAAGCCTCCTGGCTTTTGAACCTTTTCTTCATTTCCCTGCGGTCCCTGATCCCAAGATTTCCTTTCAGGGAAAAAAGATAATCTCCTACTGTCAGTTCCGGCGAATAATTGGTTTTTCTCTCCAGAACCGCAACCCGGTTGGAAATCTCCCTGTGTATGGACATACTGTCCGCCTGTTCCTCACAGATAAATGTTTTTCCCGTTTTCAGATCCATAGTCCCGCGAAAAAAATTCAGGATCATATCCGAGTCCGAGATACTGTCCGGAAAAATTCCCACGCATTCTCCTCTGGAAATTTCCAGATCCAGAATGATCTTTTTATTTTTTACAGGCAGAAGGCCATTTTCAATTCTAAGAAGTTCTTCTTTCATTTACGCTACCTCAGATTGATTTCTCCGTCATCGTAGATCAGCGGGAGAAGCATGCGGATCTCGGTTCCCATTCCTTCCGAACTGAACACATGCAGTCCGTAATCTTCTCCAAACAGCAGCTTAATGCGGCTGTTTACATTGGGAAGTGCAATACCACCCTTTCGGTTCCTGCCATCTCCAAAGCGTTTCCTGGTACGGTTCTGCGCAGAAAAGATTTCGTTGAGTTTCTCCATCTGTTCGGTATCCATACCTACACCATCATCCTTTACATAAATATAAAGAACATTTCGGCTGCTTTCCACTACCACCTTCACGGTTCCCTCTCCTGTCTTTTCTTCCAGGCCATGGGCAACCGCATTTTCCACAAGAGGCTGCAGCACAAGCCTTGGCATCCTGGCGCTTAAGAGCTCCTCATCGTTCAGTTCCAGTTCCAGATTCATCCGATCACCGAAGCGGAATTTCTGAATGGTAAAATAATCTTCCACATTTTCCAGCTCATCAGACAAGGTCACAAGCCGTTCCACATCCGTGATGGTATAACGGAAAAAGGTAGCCAGCGCTTCTGTGGTATCTGCAATCTGATCCACACCTGCGATCAGGGCATCCGCACGTATGGCTTCCAGGGTATTATAAAGAAAATGAGGATTGATCTGGTTCTGCAGTGCCAGATACTCCGCCTGCTTCTGTTGAAAACGCATTTCCGGTCCGGCCTCCGTGATGCTTGTGATATCCCTGCAGAATTCTTCCAGCTCTCTGCATGACGACCAGTCCTCCCGAAGCACATTTTCCAAATTTCGATTTTTATGAAACTGCTTCAGTTTTTTAATAAAACGAATGTATGTCATAAAACGGCTCATTGCACTCTCACAGGCCTCCTCCTATTGATACATTTTCTTATAATCGGACGGGCTGATCCCGGCATTCTTTTTGAACAATCTGGAAAAATATTTCAGGTCCTGATAGCCAACAGCCTCTGCCACATCATTCACAGACATCTCACCACTGCAGAGGAGCTGTTTTGCCTTGTTCATGCGAAGCTCTGTCACATAGTCCAGAAAGTTCTTCCCTGTTTCCTTCTTGAAAACCGAAGAAAAATATGTAGCGTTAAATCCGATGTGTTTACTTACATCTTCCAGCTTCAGAGGCTCCAGGTAATGCTCCTGGATATATTTTCTGGCTTCTGTGATGGGTTTCTGCTCTTTTGTTTCTTTTTTCTTCTCAAAGTTTTCGATCAGATCGGAAATATATTCTCTCAGGAAACCAAACGCCTCGGAGGTTGTGGTACACCTGTAAAATCCATAGATCAGATCTTTTCGGATTTTGTCGATATCCAGTTTTTCATTCTGACGGATTCCTGTGAGGACTGCATCGGAAATTTCCATATAGCAGTCATAGATCTGACTTCCGGATGCCCTGCGAGCTGTCATGATCCCTTCTGTTCTGGCAACCTCCATGGAGATTTTTTTGCTGTCCAGATATTCTCCGATCTCCTGGAAATATTTCCGTTCCTCCGGAAGCATCTCATAATCTTCCCTTGTCTCATTGTCGCCGGCATCCCAGGAAAGCCAGCCGCCTTTTCCACCGGTGATGCGATTCTTGCAGAGCTGTACGGCTTCTTTCATGGACTGTGGAAGCTCCTGGATCCTGTGTTTTTCGCCACCCATTGCCATGGTGACAATGATTCCCCAGAAAAGATCTCTCTGATTTTCAATCTCTCTGCGGACTCGTGTAAGAAACTGGCGCAGCTGTACCGGATCATACTTTTCCTTATAGATCACAACCATGATCCCCTCCGCATGAACAGCCGCCGCAGATTCATCCGCAAACTGTTCCAGCGCTTTCTGAACTACAGACAGCGACCGTTTCATCATGATCCTGTATGCATCCCCATGTTCTTCCGCAGAAGGAATATCCGGTTTTATAATGATCACCTGATAAGTGCCTTCATGAAAATCACAGCCATATTCCTGATTCAGGCTTTCATAACCGTTCAGCTCCCTGTTTTCCTGTGCGTATTCCCGCAGATTATCTACCAGCTGTTCCCGTTTCTTCCACTCGTTTTCACGAAGCTGCCGGTCCACAGACGCTGTCCAGTTATCCAGACGTCTCTTTTTCTCCTCTTCCTCACGGATTCGGATGAGAAGCTGCGTCAGTTCTTCCGCATTTACCGGTTTCAGAAGATAATCGGTCACTCCGTATTTCAGCGCAGTCTGTGCGTACTCAAACTGCCGGTACCCGCTTACCACGATAAAAACCAGATCCGGCCGCAGTTCCTTTGCCCGCCGGATGAGCTCCATTCCATCCACTCCCGGCATCCGGATATCTGTCATCAGAACATCCGGCTTTTCTTCCTCAATAAGCTGAAGTGCTCTTTCCCCGTCATTGGCAGTTCCCGCGATCTGGTACCCCAGTTTTTCCCAGTCCACAATCTTCTGCAACAAAAGATTTACCTTCGGCTCATCATCTGCAATGATTACTTTCAGCATAATTTCCCCCAGATATGTTTCCTTTTATTTCAGCAAAAATAACTGTTATATATTACAGAAATTATATCACGCACCTTATATTTTTTCATCCAGATTATATTACAAAATATTTCAGAAAAACAGGCCGGAAAGACTGATGATTGTCTTTCCGGCCTGTTCTGATTGTGTGACAGTAAAAATAAACCCCCTGCTATGCAGGGGGAGGGAAGATCTTT